>DATITJ010000145.1:0-6562 GCA_035467935.1 Ornithinibacter sp. | reverse complement strand
GGCGAGGAGGTAGATCGCGGCCCCGGCGGCCTGCAGGCCCGGTGCGATGACGGCGGAGATGCGGTCACCGGTCATCCGGTTGCCGACCTGGTCGTGGGTCTGGAGGTAGCCGACGAGGCGACGGGCGTCGAGCGCCTCGGTGTCGACGGGGCGCCCCCACGTGCGGCCGCGGAAGCTGGACATGGTGCCGTCGTGGAGGAACCCCCGGGTCAGCACCTTCTCGAGCACCG
This sequence comes from Ornithinibacter sp., assembly GCA_035467935.1. Classification (GTDB taxonomy): domain Bacteria; phylum Actinomycetota; class Actinomycetes; order Actinomycetales; family Dermatophilaceae; genus Fodinibacter. The sequence goes on along the minus strand of DATITJ010000145.1, from coordinate 6,332 downwards.
CGAGGGGGCCCGGCTCGTCGCGGCCCGCTCCCCCGGCGAAGTCGGCGTAGTAGCCGTCCCGCTCCCCGGTGAGCGCGACGTGCAGGGCGTGGTGCGCGTCGTCGTCCCACTGGGCCGCCATGCCGTGACCGCCCTCGCTGGTGGGCGTCACCATCGCCGTGTCGTTCAGGTCGCTCTCGGCGACGAGGTCGAGGGGGCGCCCGAGCTCGGCGGCCAGCGCCGCGACCTGGTCGGAGAGCTCGGCGAGGTAGTGCCGCGGGGAGGAGTCCTTGAGCTCGTGGACGGCGTCGAGGCGCAGTGCATCGACGTGGAAGTCGCGCAACCAGCGCAGCGCGTTCTCGACGAGGAAACCCCGCACGTGCTCGGCGCCCGCGTGGTCGAGGTTGACCGCCGGGCCCCACGGGGTGGTGTGCGCCTCGGTGAAGTAGGGGCCGAAACGGGCGAGGTAGTTGCCGCTGGCGCCGAGGTGGTTGTGCACGACGTCGAGACACACCCCGAGCCCGCGGGCGTGGCAGGCGTCGACGAACCCCGCGAAGGCGGCCGGCCCCCCGTAGCCGTCGTGCACGGCATACAGCCCGACGCCGTCGTATCCCCAGCCCCACCGGCCGGGGAACGCCGCGACCGGCATGACCTCGACGACGTCGACGCCGAGCGCGACGAGGTGGTCGAGACGGTCGACGGCGGCGGCCAAGGTGCCCTCGGGCGTGAAGGTGCCGACGTGCAGCTCGTAGACGACGCCGCCGAGCAGGCCGTGGCCGCCCCTCGGGCCGCGCCACGCGTCGTCGGTCCACGCGAAGCGCGCGGGGTCGACGGTGCGGCTCGGGCCGTGCACGCCGTGCGGCTGCCAGGCGCTGCGCGGGTCGGGCAGGGCGGGCTCGGCGCCGTCGAGGACGAAGGCGTAGTCGAGGACGAGCGGGCCGGATGCCGTGCCGGTCGCGCCCGCGTCCGACGGCGGCTCCCAGCGCCACCAGCCGTCGCCGACGCGCGTCATGGCGTCGCGACGGGCCCGTCCCTGCCGTGACCTGTTGGTCGATTCGGGGACGGGGGTCCAGTCGACGTCGACGTGCTCGGCCAGCGGCGCCCACACCTCGATCGGCGTCTGGCCCGCTCCCCGCCGGCAGGTGGCGCCGAGGTCGGCGCCGCCGTTCACGACTGCCTCACGAGCAGCGCGACCGGGCGGTCGACCAGGAGGTCGTGCAGGACCACCCCCGAGCCGTCGGTCGCCACCTCGCGGTCGGCGAGCACGTCGAGCCAGCGACCGGCGGGCAGGCCGGCGGTCGCGTCGCCGAAGCCACCGGCATCCGCGAGCAGCCCGGCGGCCCGGGTGACGACGGTGACGACCTGCGGCCCGTCGGCGTCCCCCCGCGCGAAGGCGAGGGCGTGCTCGCTCGTCGTGGGCAGGCCGGCATACGTCGTGTCCTCCCCGACGAACACCTCGGGCCGCTCGCGACGCAGCGCCAGGGCGCGCGTGGTGACCCTCAGCTTCTCGTCGTCGAGGTCGAAGGCCGGCTCACCGGCGAGCACCCGCTCGAGGCGCTCGCCGCGGTCGGTCCAGTCGACGGGGCGGCGGTTGTCGGGGTCGACGAGCGAGAGCATGACGATCTCGCAGCCCTGGTAGACGTCGGGCACGCCCGGCATCGTGAGCTGCACGAGCTTCTGGGCGAGGACGTTGGCCCGCACCGACGGCTCGTGCGCGAGCATCCAGGCGTCGAGGTGCTTCTGGATGGCACTGTCGTGCAACAGCTTTCGTGCCCACGCCACGACGGCATCCTCGTAGTCGGTGTCGCCGTCGACCCACGCCGTGTGGACCTTGGCCTCGCGCACGGCCTTGAGGAGGTACTCCTCGATCCGCGCTCCGGTGATGGGCCAGGTGCCGACGAGGGTCTGCCACACGAGGTACTCGGTGGGGTCGTCGACCCGCGCGTCGCGGTGCGGTGCGGCGATCCCCCGGGCCTGCTCGAGCCAGCGCGCCCAGCCCTCGCCGTCCTCGGCGAGCACCATGAGGCGCGTGCGCACGTCCTCGGAGCGCTTCGTGTCGTGCGTGGTCAGCGTCGTCATCGACGTCGGCCAGGTCGACACCTGGTGGTCGCACCACGCGTGGAACTGCTCGGGCGAGATGGCCGGGTGGTCGGGGTGGCCGCCGACCTCGTTGGCCCCGGCGAGGCGGAACCAGCGGTAGTAGGCGGTGTCCTCGATGCCCTTGGCCATGACCGGGCCGCAGGTCTGCTGGAAGCGGACCCGGAACTCGTCGGCGACGGCGCGGGTGTCGAGCGCGGCCTGCGGCAGGTCGCGGTCGAGCACGAGCGCGACGACCGTCTCGAGGGCGTCGTGGTCGCTCGGTGCGAGCCGGCGCCGGGCCCGCTCCGCGGCCTGCTCGACGACCGCCGCCTGCTCGGGGTCGACCCCCCGACCGGGCACGACGTACGCGCGATAGCGGTCCATGGCGACGAGGAGCGCCTCGAGGGCACGACGCACGGCGGGGGGGTCGACGTCGCCGAGCACGCGGCGCACGAGGCGCATGAGGCGGTCGACCTCGGCGGCCTGCACGTCGTCGACGACGAGCCGCTTGGCCTCGGCGATGATCCCGTCGAGCGAGACCCGGTCGGGGGCGGCCTGCGCCCAGAGCCGGTCGAGCGCCTCCAGCCCCGCCGTCGGCGTGAGCACCTGCTGCACCCGCAGGAGCGCGTCGTAGCCCGTCGTGCCGGCGGTGCGCCAGGACTCGGGCAGGGTCTCCTCGCCCTCGAGGATCTTCTCGACGACGACCCACGCGTCGCCCGTGGCGTCGGCGAGCCGCTCGAGGTAGCCCCCGGGGTCGGCGAGGCCGTCGGGGTGGTCGATCCGGAAGCCGTCGACCTCGCCGTGGCCGTGCAGCGCGAGGAGGAGGGCGTGCGTCGCCATGAACACGACGGGGTCCTCGACCCGCACCGCGACGAGCGAGGTGACGTCGAAGAAGCGGCGGTAGTTCAGGGCGTCGCCGGCCTCGCGCCAGCTCGAGAGGCGGTAGGCCTGGGCCTCGACGAGCTCGGCGAGCGGGAGCTCCTCGGTGCCGGCGGTGACCGGGAACTCCGCGTCGTAGTAGCGCAGCACGTGCTCGCTGCCCGACGGCCCGCCGTCGTCGGCGAGCACGAGCTCGCCGCGCTCGATCGCCTGGGCCACGGTGCCGCCGAGCACCGGCATGAGGATGCGGTCCTCCTCGGCGACCCAGTCGACGTCGAACCAGCCGGCGTGCGGCGACCGCCGGCCGTCGCGCAGCAGCGACCAGAACGGCGCGTTGAGGTGCGCGGGCTGCGGCACGGTCATGTGGTTGGGCACGACGTCGACGATGATGCCCAGCCCCGCGTCGCGGCAGGCCGCGACGAGGCGCTCGAACGCCGCCCGCCCGCCGGCCTCCTCGCTGATGCGGGTGTGGTCGAGGACGTCGTAGCCGTGCATCGAGCCCGGCGCCGCCTGGAGCACCGGCGAGAGGTAGAGGTGCGAGACGCCGAGCGAGGCCAGGTATGCCGTGTGCGACGCGGCGTCGTCGAACCCGAAGCCCGCGTGGACCTGGAGGCGGTAGGTCGCGGTGGGGACGACGCGGCCGGGGTCGGGTCGGTGAACCGTCGCCATCGTCACGCCCGCGTGGCGGACGCGGCTCCGGAGGCCTGGGGCGGCGTCTCGCGCGGACTGCGCAGCACCACGAGCGAGCGCGGCTGCACGCGCAGCTCGCTGCCGGCCTCGTGGCCGGCCTGTTCGACGACGTCGGCACCGGTGTCGATCTCGGCGACCCAGTGATCCCCCCACTCGGCGCCCGGGAGGATGAAGGCGTCCTCCTCGTGGTCGGCGTTGAAGATCACGAGGAAGTCGTCGTCGAGCACCCGGCGGCCACGCGTGTCGGGCGTCGGGATGGCTCCGCCGTTGAGGAAGACCATGACCGTCTTCGCCTCGCCGTCGGACCACGCCGACTCGCCCATCGGCTCGCCCGAGGGCTGGAACCACGCGATGTCGCCGAGCTCGGACTGCCCGCCGTGGTCGGCGCTTCCCGCGAAGAAGCGGCGCCGACGGAACACGGCGTGCTCGCGACGCAGGGTCGTGAGCGCCGCGGTGAAGGCGTAGAGCTCCTTCTGGGACTCGTCGAGGTCCCAGTCGACCCAGGCCAGCTCGTTGTCCTGGCAGTAGACGTTGTTGTTGCCCTGCTGGGTGCGGCCGATCTCGTCGCCGTGGGCGATCATCGGCACGCCCTGGCTCAGCAGGAGCGTGGCGAGGAAGTTGCGTTGCTGGCGCAGGCGGAGGGCGACGATCTCGGGGGCGTCGCTCGGGCCCTCCTCGCCGCAGTTCCACGACCGGTTGTGGCTCTCGCCGTCGCGGCCGTCCTCGCCGTTGGCGTCGTTGAGCTTGTCGTTGTACGACACCAGGTCGCGCAGCGTGAAGCCGTCGTGCGCGGTGACGAAGTTGATCGACGCGATCGGCTTGCGGCCGCTGTGCTCGTAGAGGTCGCTCGACCCGGTGAGGCGCGACGCGAACTCGCCCAGCGTCGAGGGCTCGCCGCGCCAGAAGTCGCGCACCGTGTCGCGGTACTTGCCGTTCCACTCCGTCCACAGCGGGGGGAAGTTGCCCACCTGGTAGCCGCCGTCACCGACGTCCCAGGGCTCGGCGATGAGCTTGACCTGCGAGATCACCGGGTCCTGCTGGATGAGGTCGAAGAACGCCGACAGCTTGTCGACCTCGTGGAACTGACGAGCCAGGGTGGCCGCGAGGTCGAAGCGGAAGCCGTCGACGTGCATCTCGATGGCCCAGTAGCGCAGCGAGTCCATGATGAGCTGGAGCACGTGCGGGTGGCGCATGAGCAGGCTGTTCCCGGTGCCCGTCGTGTCGTAGTAGTGCTCCTTGGCGTCGTCGACGAGCCGGTAGTACGCGGCGTTGTCGATGCCCTTGAAGCACAGCGTCGGGCCGAACTCGTTGCCCTCGGCGGTGTGGTTGTAGACGACGTCGAGGATGACCTCGATGTCGGCCTCGTGCAGGGCCTTGACCATCGCCTTGAACTCGGTGACCTGCTCACCGCGGCGACCGCGCGAGTAGCCGTTGTGCGGCGCGAGGAAGCCGATGGTGTTGTAGCCCCAGTAGTTGCTCAGTCCCTGGTCCTGCAGTGAGGTGTCCTGGACGTACTGGTGCACCGGCATGAGCTCGATCGCCGTGATGCCGAGGTTGGTGAGGTGGTCGATGATCACGGGGTGGGCGATACCGGCATACGTGCCGCGGATCTCCTCGGGCACCCCGGGGTGGGTCATCGTCATGCCCTTGACGTGCGCCTCGTAGATGACCGTCTCGTGGTACTCGTGGCGCGGCGGACGGTCGTGGCCCCAGTCGAAGTAGGGGTTGATGACCACCGAGAGCATCGTCTTGCCCAGGTTGTCGTCGGTGTTGCGCTCCTCGGGGTCGGTGAAGTCGTAGGAGAAGAGCGACTGGTCGTTGGTGACCTGGCCCTCGATCGCCTTCGCGTAGGGATCGAGCAGGATCTTGCTCGGGTCGCAGCGGTGACCGTTCTCCGGGTCGTAGGGGCCGTGCACCCGGAAGCCGTAGCGCTGGCCGGGCTGCAGGCCGGGCACGTAGGCGTGGTGCACGAAACCGTCGACCTCGGGAAGATCGAGACGCGTCTCGGCGCCGTCGTCGTCGACGAGGCACAACTCGACCCGCTCGGCCACCTCGCTGAACAGGGCGAAGTTGACGCCGCTGCCGTCGTAGGTGGCGCCGAGGGGGTACGCCGTTCCGGGCCAGATCTCCACTGGTTGCCTTCCGTGTGTGGACAGGGATCAGCGACGCTGCTGGACGCCGACCGGACCGGGGGGGCCTGCCGCGCTGGGGGACCAGATTACCCGCGACCGGCGGCCCTGCGAAAACGGCGAGGTGGGGCCATCGGGGTCGGACCCCCGCTGGGTAGGGTCGGTACGTCGACGGGACGCCCCGGTCGGCGCCACCGCACGTCATCGACCCGAGGAGCATGCATGTCCACGCAGAGAGTCGCGATCGTCACCGGAGCGGCCCGAGGCATCGGGGCGGCCACGGCCGAGCGTCTGGCCCGTGACGGGTTCGCCGTGGCCGTGCTCGACCTCGACGAGGCCGCCTGCCGGGCCGTGGCGACCGGCATCCACGACGCGGGCGGCCGCGCGATCGGCGTCGGGGTCGACGTCACGGACGCCGCCCGGGTCGAGGCGGCCGTCGCTCGGGTCGCCGACGAGCTCGGCCCGCCTGTCGTGCTCGTCAACAACGCGGGCATCATCCGCGACAACCTCCTGTTCCGGATGACCGAGGGCGACTGGGACGCCGTGATGGACGTGCACCTCAAGGGCGCGTTCCTC
>DATITJ010000144.1:0-3068 GCA_035467935.1 Ornithinibacter sp. | reverse complement strand
CTACGGCGGTACCTCGACCTACATCCCGCTCAAGGTCAACATGGCCGGCGTCATCCCCGTCATCTTCGCGAGCTCGCTGATGTCGCTGCCGATGCTGCTGGCGCAGTTCAACCAGAGCGCCGACGGCAACAACCCCGGCTGGGTCGACTGGATCAACACCAACCTGGTCAGCGGCGGCGAGCCGATCTACATGGCGCTGTACACGGGGCTCATCCTCTTCTTCACGTTCTTCTACGTGTCGATCACGTTCAACCCCATCGAAGTCTCCGACAACATGAAGAAGTACGGCGGCTTCATCCCAGGTATCCGCGCCGGGCGACCCACGGCCGAGTACCTCAGCTACGTCCTGACCCGGATCACGGTGCCCGGCGCGATCTACCTCGCGCTGATCTCGCTCATCCCGCTCATCGCCCTGGTCCTCGTCGACGCGAACCAGAACTTCCCCTTCGGCGGCACCTCGATCCTCATCATCGTGGGTGTCGGCCTGGAGACGGTGAAGCAGATCGAGGCCCAGCTGCAGCAGCGTCACTACGAAGGGTTCCTCCGCTGATGTCACCCCACCCCGGATCGTTCAACCGCGGCGCTCGCTGCGCGACCTGCTCCGCGTCGTCATGCGCCTGATCATCCTCGGGCCGCCTGGTGCCGGAAAGGGCACCCAGGCGTCCCGGATCACCGAGCACCTCGGCATCCCCGCCATCTCGACCGGCGACATCTTCCGCGCCAACATCAAGAACGAGACCGAGCTGGGGCTCCAGGTCAAGGAGATCCTCGCGTCGGGCGGGTACGTCAGCGATGACGTCACCAACGCCATCGTGCAGGACCGGCTCGCGCAGGACGACTGCGAGCCCGGCTTTCTCCTCGACGGCTACCCGCGCACCCTCGCCCAGGTCGGCGCGCTCGACGCCATGCTCTCCGCACGGGGCACCGCCCTCGACCGCGTGCTCGAGCTGAGGGTCGACGACGACGCCGTCGTGGGCCGCCTCCTCAAGCGCGCCGAGGTCGAGGGGCGTGTCGACGACACCGAGGAGGTCATCCGCGAGCGGATGGCGATCTACCACCGCGAGACCAGGCCGCTGTCCGACACCTACCGGGCGCGCGGCGTGCTCGTCGAGGTCGAAGGGCTCGGCGAGGTCGACGAGGTCACGGCCCGGATCCTGACCGCCCTCACCTGATCCACAGCACGCGAAGGACCGGCCGGCACGCAGCAGCTCCTGCGTGCCGGCCGAACTCCTGCGTCGGGGGTCCTGCGGTCACCTCATACCCGAGATCCACGACGGCCGACTCGCGTGCCTTCTCGGCAGCGAGGGCTGCGCGCCCGTTCTGCCCGGCGTACTTGACGAGCCCGTCAAACTCCACGACGACGACGCCATCCACGAGGAAGTCGACGCGCGCCACGAACGTCCGCTCCCGAACGAGGGTCCGTTGGCTCGCCACGGTGAAGCCCAGGTCACGGAGCAACAGCCGGGTACGTGTCTCGCCGACGGATTCACCCGCCGGGTCGGTCAAGGCGATGGCCCGCTCGGCGAGGCCTCTGTGGTGCTCCGGAACCAGGCCCACCGCATCGTGCAGCTGCTCCACCGTGCACCGGCCGTCGGGTAGGGCATCGTCCGTCGAGGCGACGGCGGCCACGATGCCAGATCCTCCTGCGACCTGGCACAGGGCGGTGGGCAGGTGCAGGACGTTCCATCCGTTGGCCCGATCCGCGGTCAGACCGGCGCCGGGGTGGGTGCGCAGACCGCTCCGAACTCGGGGAGCCTTGACGCGTGCCACGACATCGACCACCGCGAGGTCGACGTCGTAGGTGTCCACGCCGTGCAGGAGCACGCCAGCGTGGTGGCTCGCGGCATCGACGGGGGGTCTGGTCCGCAGGACCGCTTTCGTCCGCAGGCGGTATCGCTCCTGCGGATCGGCGGCGTCGTAGGCTTCGCGAAGGACGTAGGCGCCGCGCCGCACTCTGACGAGCCGCCCGCTGCGCACGAGGGCGTCGAGCCGGACCGGCTGCACGTCCACGCGCGCCGCATCCGCCGACGACAGGACGCCGCCGTGCCCTGCCGCCACCACCGCGAGCCGCTCGTCCATGTCCGCCACGGTGCCGCGACCTCCGCCGACGCACCAGTGCGAATCCGTGATCTGTGGACAACGCGAACGCAGGACTTCGGATGGCACGCACCAATTGCCGCGTTCCATCCGAAGCTCCGCGTGCGCACTCGGGGAGGGCGTCGGATGTGGGGGTGAGGGCCGCGCGCCGGTAGGGTTCCGCGGCATGGGTCTGTTCAACCGTGACCGCTGTGAGGGCAAGACCCCCGAGCAGCTCGCCGGCATGCGCACCGCAGGGCTGCTCGTCGGCCGCACGCTCGAGCTCCTCCTGGCCTCGGTGCGTCCGGGCCTGACGACCCTCGAGCTCGACACGCTCGCCGAGACGCACATCCGCGACCACGGCGGCATCCCCAACTTCCAGCTCGTCCCCGGCTACCGCCACACGCTGTGCACCTCGGTCAACGAGGAGATCGTCCACGGCATCCCGGGCCCACGCGTGCTGCACGAGGGTGACCTGCTCTCCATCGACTGCGGCGCCCAGGTCGGCCTGTGGAACGGCGACGCCGCCGTGAGCGTGGTCGTCGGCGGCCCCGCCGCCGGCGGCGCCGACGACCACGAGCTCGTCGAGGACACCGAGGCCAGCCTGTGGGCCGGTATCGCCGCCTTGCGCGTGGGCGAGAGCCTGTATGCCGTCGGCGCGGCGGTCGAGGACAGCCTGACCGAGGCGGGGGAGCGGCGCGGTCGGGAGTACGGCATCGTCGAGGACTACGTCGGTCACGGCATCGGCACCTCGATGCACATGGACCCCCAGGTGCCCAACTACCGCGTCTCGGGCAAGGGCCCCAGGGTCGTGGAGGGCACGACGATCTGCATCGAGCCGATGGTCGTGCTCGGCGACCAGGACAACGTCGTGCTCGACGACGAGTGGACCGTCGTGACCCGCGACCGCTCGCGCGCGGCCCACTGGGAGCACTCGGTCGCCGCGACGAGCGCCGGCCTGTGCGTGCTGACGGCGCTCGACGGCGGCGCGG
>DATITJ010000143.1:0-30201 GCA_035467935.1 Ornithinibacter sp. | reverse complement strand
GGGCCGGCGGACGAGTGCGACCGGGACGGTCATGGCCACAGCGAGTGGTAGGCGTTGATCGCCGGCTGGCCGCCGAGGTGGGCGTAGAGCACCGTGGAGTCCTTCGGGATGTCACCCTCGCGCACCAGGTCGATCAGGCCGGCGAGCGACTTTCCCTCGTACACCGGGTCGGTGATCATCGCCTCGAGCTCGGCGCCCAGCCGGATGGCCTCCATCGTCGAGTCGACGGGGATGCCGTAGAGGTCGCCGGCCCAGCCGTCGAGCAGGGTGAGCTCGTCGTCGCGCAGGTCGCGGCCGAGCTCGATGACCTCGGCCGTGTGGCGCGCGATCCGCGCGAGCTGGACGCGCGTCCGCTCGAGCGTGGCCGAGGCGTCGATGCCGAAGACGCGCCGCGTGACGCCGGTGAGGTCCTCGAGCGCCGCGAAGCCGGCGACCATGCCGGCGTGCGTCGAGCACGTCACGGTGCAGACGACGATCGTGTCGAAGTGCACGCCGAGGGCCTTCTCCTGCTCGGCGAGCTCGAAGGCCCAGTTCGCGAACCCGACTCCCCCGAGGGGATGCTCGCTCGCCCCTGCCGGGATCGCGTAGGGAGTGCCGCCCCCCTCCTCGACCTCGCGCAGGGCGTCCTTCCACGAGTCACGGATGCCGATGTCGAAGCCGTGCGGGTCGAGGCGTGAGTCGGCGCCCATCATCCGGGACAGGAGGATGTTGCCGACCTTGTCGTTGACCGGGTCGTCCCAGGGCACCCACTTCTCCTGCACGAGACGGCACTTCAGCCCGAGGTGCGCGGCGACGGCGGCGACCTGCCGGGTGTGGTTCGACTGGTAGCCCCCGATCGACACGAGGGTGTCGGCGCCGCTGGCGAGCACGTCGGGGACGATGTACTCGAGCTTGCGCACCTTGTTGCCGCCGTACGCGAGACCGCTGCTCACGTCCTCGCGCTTGGCCCAGACCTGCGCGCCGCCGAGGTGGTCACTGAGCCGCCGCAGGTGCTGCAGCGGGCTCGGCCCGAAGGTGAGGGGGTAGCGGGGGATGTCGTGGAGTCGCATGGATGTGGTCTACCACCGATAAAGGGGTGCGGTCAGGGGCGTCCGTCGTCCAGTCTTGGTTGCCGTGACCGCGGACCTGCCCAGCCACCTGCCCCCCGGCCTGACCGCCCGCCCCCTCACCCTCGACGACCTCGACGCGGTGTATGCCGTGTACGCCGCCGACGAGGTCGCCGACGCGGGCATCCTCGCGATCGAGCGCGAGGACATCGAGGGCGACTGGGCACGACCCAGCTTCGAGCTCTCGACCGACAGTGTCGGGGTGTTCGAGGCTAGTCGGTTGCTCGGGGCGGCGGAGGTCACCCGTGGTGGCGGACACGCCGAGGGGGCCGTGCTGCCCGCGGAGCGCGGTCGTGGGATCGGCTCGTGGCTCGCCGGCTGGACGGAGGTGCGGGCGACGGACGCAGGCTCGGCGACGGTGGGACAGAGCGCGCCCGAGGGGTCGATGGCCGACCGGTTCCTCGTCCGGCGTGGCTACCGAACCACCCACACGGCGTGGGTGCTGCAGCTGCCGGACGGGGTGGAGGTGCCGCAGCGCGGTCTCCCGAAGGGGTACTCCTTCGCCACCGGGGACGACGACCGGCGCGTGCGCGGTGCCCACCGGGTGGTCCAGGAGGCGTTCGGCGAGTGGCAGGGACGCAGCCCCGAGACCTTCGAGGACTGGGCCGCCACGACCGTGCGCCGACCGGGCACGCAGCCCTGGCAGCTGCGGCTCGTCGAGGACGCCACCGGCGAGGTCGTCGGGGTCGCGTTCACGATCCTCGACTCGACGAGCTGCGGCTACGTGCACCAGCTCGCCGTCGACGGTCGGCACCGCGGGCGCGGGCTGGCGCAGGCGTTGCTCGCGGACGGGTTCGGGCGCGCCCGGGCGCACGGGGCGACCCGCAGCGAGCTGTCGACCGACTCACGGACCGGGGCGCTCGATCTCTACCTCAAGGTCGGCATGGAGGTCGCCCAGACGTGGACCCACCGCGTCATCGACCTCCCCCGCCCCTGACGTCCGCGGCGACGTCGTGGGGGTTCGTCAGGCGCCGAGGGAGCGGACGAGCGCGACGTAGTCGGCGCGGGCGGCCTCGGCGCTGGTGCCCTGCACGGCGGCCCAGGCGTCGTGCTTCGCACGGCCCACCGGGTTGGTGAAGCCGGGTCGCTTGCCGGCGACATCACCCTCGGTGGCCTGCTTGTAGAGCGCGTAGAGCCGCAGCTTGGTGTCGTTGCCGGGGTCGCTCGCGAGGTGCTTGACGTCCTCGGCGGCGGCGTGGAACTCGTCCTCGGTGGCCATGGCGCCACTGTAGGGGCGTCGTCGCGCGGACGCACCCACCAACGCAAGGGGCGTCAGCGGCGCTTGAGCAGCTCCTCGGCGACCTGCACCGCGTTGAGGGCGGCGCCCTTGCGGAGGTTGTCGCCGACGACGAACAGGTTCAGGCCCTTGCCGTCGGGAGCGGCCTGGTCGGCGCGCACGCGACCGACGTAGATGTCGTCGCGCCCGGTGGCCTGCAGCGGGTTGGGCACGTCGGTGACGACGACGCCGGGGGCCCTGCCGAGAGCCTCGAGCGCCTGCTCGGGTCTGATGTCGCGCTCGAACTCGGCGTGGATCGCCAGGCTGTGGCCCGAGAAGACGGGGACGCGCACGCATGTGCCGGACACCCGCAGCCCCGGGAGGTGCAGGATCCGGCGCGACTCGTTGCGCAGCTTCTGCTCCTCGTCGGTCTCGCGCGACCCGTCGTCGACGATGGAGCCGGCCAGCGGCACGACGTTGAACCCGACGGGCACGGCATACACCTGCGGGTCCGGAAGCGTCAGGGCCGAGCCGTCGAGGGCGAGGTCCTTGGGGTCGCCGGCCGCGTAGCCCCCGCGCAGCTGGCTGTCGAGCTCGGTGAGGCCGGCGCCGCCGGAGCCGGACACGGCCTGGTAGCTGCTGATGTGCAGCCGCACGAGGCCGGCGAGGTCGTGCAGCGGCTTGAGCACCGGCATCGCGGCCATGGTGGTGCAGTTGGGGTTGGCGACGATGCCCTTGGGGATCACGTCGAGGTCCTCGGGGTTGACCTCGGACACGACGAGCGGGACGTCGGGGTCCTTGCGCCACGCGCTGGAGTTGTCGACGACGATCGCACCGCCCGCGGCGACGCGCGGGGCCCACTCCCTGGACGTCGCGCCACCGTTGGAGAAGAGCGCGACGTCGAGCCCCGAGAAGTCGGCGGTCGCGGTGTCCTCGACCGTGATCTCCTCGCCCTTCCACGGGAGGGTCGTGCCCGCGGACCGCGCCGACGCGAAGTAGCGGATCTGGTCGACCGGGAAGCCCCGCTCGTCGAGAAGGGTGCGCATGACGTTGCCGACCTGACCGGTCGCGCCGAAGACTCCGATTCGCATGGGTTCCAGTCTAGGGAGCGGTCCGTATGCCGGTCGCCCGGCTCACGATGCGGGCGCCCGTGGCAACGACCCCACGACCCGCCACCGGCAGCGCGATCGGATCGCCAACCAGCTGCGGGAAACCCCTGCGGGGGAGCGGGGCTGTGGACCGAGGCCCTTCCTCGACAGGGTTCAGGCCTCAGGTGGCCCATCCCCCGCCCGCCCGCCACCCGCGCGACCCGCGCGAGCTGCACCACGCGCCCGCGCCTCGCGCTCCGTGTCCAGCGCGCTCAGCAACCGCCGCCCACGCTTGCTCAGCGAGGGCGTCAGGCCGTCCTGGCCCGCCGCGTCCGAGACGAGCCACCGGAACGCCACGCCCCGGTTGACGAGGTCGTGCGCGTAGGCCCTGCGAGCGGTCGCGAGGGGATCGACGCCGTCCGAGCCCTCCACGGTGAAGCGCGCGACGTCCCGGTCACGCACCGCCTCGCGCTCCTCGACTGCGCGCAGCGCCCGGTGCGGCGCGACGAGCGGCAGGACGAGGGTCAGCACGAGGCCGAGCAGCGCGGCCGACACGACGAGGGCGTGCTGCCACAGCGGAGCACCCGTGCCGGGCACCGTCCGGGCCGCGGTCACCCCGGCGATCACGAAGTAGCCCGCGCCGTAGAGCACCGCCCACCCTGCCTCGGCGCCGACCGGGTCGGTGAGCACGGCATACTCCCAGTCCGGCTCGCTGTCGGCCGGCGCGCGGCGCAGCACCCGCAGCAGGCTGCCGAAGTGCGCTGCCGCCCACGCCCCCACGACGGTGCACACGACCGCCACGACGACCGCCACGACCGGGTGGGACCGCAACCAGCGGGTGACGACCTCCGGGTCGTTGCGCACGAGCGTCCACGCGATCCCGGCCGGCACGAGGACGAGGAGCAGCTTCACGACGAGCGCCCCACCCCCGACCGCCAGCCCACGGGCGCGACGCACGGCATTGCGCAGCCCGCGTTGACGGGCGGACAGGCCCGATGCCGGCACCTTGGGGATGCGCAGGCGGTCGGCCAGCCGGTCCAGCGCCGCCCAGACGCTGCCCGTCGAGGCCGGCAGCGACCCCAGGAGCATCAGCCCGAGGGCGAGGCCGACGACGGCGAGGAGGGTCACCGCCCCCTGCTGCGCGGACGCGTCGCCCTGCGCGGTCGGGAACAAGGCGTACGCGAGGAGCGGCACGACCGGTGTCAGCAGGACCACGCCGTGCAGGAGCGTGCGGCTGCGAACCGTGCCGTACGCCAGCGCCACGAGCACGGTGCTGATGCCGAACATCGCGGCGGGGCCGGACCACGCCTCGGGCAGCACCCCGAACAGCGACAACGACACGAGCACCGCACCCACCGCCAGGCCCACGAGGGTGAGGCCGCGGGCGATGACCGCCTTCGACGTCAGCCCGAGGACCATCCAGTGCCCGACGAGCATCAGCCCGCGCAGCAGCCGGGTCGCCGGCCGCAGTGCGCCGAGCCCCGATCGCGGTGAGTCGAGCACGGTCGCGCCCACGGCACCCGCGGTGGACGCGCTGCGGATCATGAGGTCGCTCGAGGTCTCGTCACCGAGCGGCTCCCTGCCGACGCCCGCCCGGTCGAATGCCGTGAGCAGCGCCGCGCGGTCGCGTCCCGACACGCCGGTGCCGTCGTGCGCCGCTGACTCGACGCGCGACAGGAGCGGCGCCTCGGCCGCGAGGAACAGCTCGCCCCGGGAACGGGGGTTGGCTCCGTCGGCGCGGTCCTCGCGGACGGACGCGGCGAGAGCGGGCACCTCGGCGGTGACGGCGTCGAGCTGGATCGACCACGCGAACAGGTGCGCCAGCGCGGGCATCATCGGCGAGAGCTGCTCGGTCGGGACTGCCAGGGTGAACGCTCCGGTGAGCTCGGCCCGGGCGTCCTCCCGCAGCGCCCGCACGCGCGGGTCCTCGGTGAGGCCGGTGCCGCCGAGGAGGTGCTCGACGAGGTCGTCGACGGTGGCCCGGGCGAGCTCGCGGGGGTCGCTGTCGGCGGTGAGGTAGCCGGAGAGGTAGGCCGCGCGCCGCACCCGGCCGGGGTGCAGCACCGAGCGGCACAGGACCGTCGCGGCATCCAGCCGACCCCAGGTCCAGTCGTTGACGCGCCACGACCGCTTGAGGAAGCCACCGAACCGCTTGACCGACCAGCCGCCGAGCTTGTCGTCCCCGGTGCGGCTGTAGCGGGCGAAGGCGTTGTCGGTCTGGGCGGACAGCTGGACGACCTCGATCGGGATCGTCGATCCCCCGCTCGTCTCGTCGCCGATCGTCGCGCTGGCCACCTCGAGCTGGAGGAGGGTCGTCAGGAGCGACAGCTGGCTCACCGCGCCCTGGCCGGGCGCGAGCGCGTCGCGCCACCGGTGGAGGGCCCGCACGTCACCCAGCGTGGGTGTCGCCCCGTGACCGCTCGCGTCCACCGGGTGCGCGTCACAGTGCCGCTGCAGCACCGGGAGGACCACCTGGAGCACCTCCACGACGCGCTCCACGTGCTGGCGCACCTGGCGTCCGGCGCTGCCCGGGCCGGCGGCGAGCAGGACCTGGCGCAGGTCGTCGCGGACCCGCGCCTCCCAGGCGTCCGCGGCAGCCTTGTCGCGACCCACCATGAAGCGGCGCTCGTGCTCGGAGTGGGCGACCTGCTCGATCGCCTCGAGCACCGCCTCGTCCGCCCCCTCGGTCATGAGCCTGGCGTAGGAGGCGAGGCGCAGCGTCCAGTAGCGGGTGTCGGGGCGCAGGCTGGTCAGCGTCTCGTGCTGCTCCCACGGGTCGTCGGTGAGCGCCCGGCTCAGGTGGATCAGGCGAGCCCGCTCGGTGAGCATCCTGCGGACCTTGCGCGCGACGTCCCAGTCCGCGCCCTTCGGCAGCACCCAGACCAGCCCTCGCAGGAGCTCGTTGGCCGCCTCGGCGACGGCGACGGCCCCCGTGACCCCCCAGTGCCAGAGGTCGTCGTCGTCGGGGTGGGCCGCCGTCGGGAGGTGCTCGGGGCCGTACGGGATGGGCGTGCCGGCACGCCCTCCCGTGCCCGCGGCGAAGTCGTGCTGGGCCCGCTCGGCAGCACGGCGGATGCGTTCGTAGTCCCAGGTGTCGCCGTCCTCCGGGAAGGACTCCGGCGGGCGCTGCCGCAGGCGACGCCGGGCCAGGTCACGGGCCGCGTGCCACAGCCGCATCCGGCGGTAGTGCGGGAACAGTGCCACCCCGAGCCCCTCGAGGCCGCGCGTGCCGTCGGACCCGTCGCCCTGGTCCGCGACGACGTCGAGCCCGGAGAGGATGTCGGCCCGCGTGCCGCGGCGGCCGGCAGCACGGATGTTGTGGTCCTCGAGCTCGTCGACGAAGGTGCGGCTCCCCTGGGCCGAGAGCGCCCCCATGACCCCGGTCAGGGAGCCGGTGAGGGTCGGTGGCTCGGCGAGGGAGTCCGCGGGGTCGGGCCCCGGTGCCGGCGCGTGCGGGTAGACGAGGAGCATGACCCGACGCACCGGCCCGTCCGCCGGCATCCGCTCGATCGCCTCGACCGCGACCCGGGTGGGGGTGTTGGCCAGCACGCCGCCGTCGACGACGTACCGCGAGCGGTCGCGGGCGGGGAAGACGTCACCCCAGTCCTCGACGAGGTCGGACATGTCGGGGCGCAGGTCCGAGGTCTGCGCCGTGACACCCGACATCAGGTGATCGGCCCTCGACGACACCGGGACGAACGCCGGCTCGAAGGCGACGGGGAAGCTCGAGGAGCTGCGGGCGGCCAGTGCGAGCTGGGCGGCGGTCTCCCGGATCCGCCGTGCACCGAAGGGGTCGTTCTCCTCGGTGGCGTCGACGGGGCGACGCCAGTGGAACCGGGCACCGTGGACGGACTGCGGAAGCCGCTGCCCGAGGGAGTCGACGCTCACCTCCTGGTTGCCGCGCAGCACGGTCGTCATCACCGTGAGGTCGATCGGCGCGTCCTGCGGCGAGGTCGGGGCCGTCGGGACGGCCAGCCGCGTCAGGGCGGCGTTGAGCTGCGGGAGGAAGTGGTCGTCCCCCTTGAGCAGCGAGCTCGGGGACCCGCGGAACGGCTGGCGCAGGAGTGCCTCGATGCGGCCCTGTTCGACCCACACGTCGCGCAGCGAGGCGAGGTCGGCGAACCGGTTGGCCTGGGCCAGCGCGAGCGCGGCCCCGTTGACGCCACCGGCCGACGTGCCCGACACGACGTCGACCCGGGCCGAGCAGCCCGTGATGGCGAGGAGCGTCGCATAGGGCCCGGTGCCCGCGTCGTGGGCCTTGACGAGGCGGTCGAGCTCGAGGGCGACGCCGCCCATCCACACGGCGAGCGAGACCCCGCCGTTCATGACCACCCCGACGCGGATCTCCTCCGGCGGGACCCCGGAGAGGTCCTGCTCCCTCAGTCCGTGCGCAACGCCCTGCTCGTCCATGGTTCGGTCCTCCCGGCGCGGGTGGTGCACCCATGGTTCACCCGCACCGTGGTCCCCGACAACCATGAGGAGCCCGCGGCGGCCGGGGTGATACGCGTCGGCAAGCGGACCGTCGATCGCGCGCGCGCCCTCAGAACCCCAGGCGACCCAGCTGTTTGGGGTCGCGTTGCCAGTCCTTGGCGACCTTGACGTGCAGGTCGAGGTGCACCCGCTGCCCGAGCAGGGCCTCGATGCCGGCGCGGGCGTTGGTGCCGACCTCGCGCAGGCGTGACCCGCCGCGGCCGATGACGATGGCCTTCTGCGAGTCGCGCTCCACGAAGACGTTGACCCGCACGTCGAGGAGCGGCTTGTCCTCGCTGCGTCCCTCGCGCGGCACGATCTCGTCGACGACGACGGCCAGGCTGTGCGGCAGCTCGTCCCGGACCCCCTCGAGGGCGGCCTCGCGCACGAGCTCGGCGATCATCACCAGCTCGGGCTCGTCGGTGAGCTGGCCGTCGGGGTAGAGGGGACCGGGCGACGGCGGCAGGTGGCCGGACAGCACCGACGCCACCTCCTCGACCTGGTCGCCGCGGGTCGCCGAGCAGGGCACGATGTCCGACCAGTCGCCGAGCCGGTCGATGCCGATCAGGTGCTCGGCGAGCCGCTGGCGGTCGACCGTGTCGGACTTGGTCGCCAGGGCCACCACCGGGGTGCGCCTGCCCCGCCCGAGCTCGGCCAGCTCGGCGGCGATGTACTGGTCGCCGGGGCCGATCCGCTGGTCGGCGGGCAGGCAGAAGCCGATGACGTCCACCTCGAGCAGGGTCTCGCGCACGAGGTCGTTGAGGCGCTGGCCGAGCAGGGTGCGCGGCTTGTGCAGCCCCGGGGTGTCGACGAGCACGAGCTGGCTGCGCTCGGTCGTGACGATGCCGCGGATGGTGTGGCGCGTCGTCTGCGGCTTGCTCGACGTGATGGCGACCTTGCTGCCGACGAGCGCGTTGGTCAGCGTCGACTTGCCGGCGTTCGGGCGCCCCACCAGGCACGCGAACCCTGCGACGTACTGCTGCTCGTGCTCGCTCATCCGGCTCGCTCCTCGGTCTCCACGCGGGCCAGGGACGGCTCGACGCGCTCCACGACGACCGTGGCGATGCGGTGGCGGCGCCCGGACATCCGCTCGGCGGTCAGGCGCAACCCTGCCACCTCGCACGTGGACCCGAGGATCGGCACGCGGCCGAGCATCTTGCCGATGAGGCCACCGACGGTGTCGACCTCGTCCTCGTCGAGGTCGACGTCGTAGAGCTCACCGAGGTCGTCGACGTGCATCGCGGCGGCCACCCGCACGCGGCCGTCCCCGAGGTCCTCGACCTCGGGGGCCTCGCGGTCGTACTCGTCGGTGATCTCGCCGACGATCTCCTCGAGGATGTCCTCGATCGTCACCAGGCCCGCCGTGCCGCCGTACTCGTCGACGACGACCGCGAAGTGGGTCTGGTCGCCCTGCATCTCACGCAGCAGGTCGTCGACCGGCTTGCTCTCGGGCACGAACGGCATCGGCCGCATCAGCTCGGTCACCGGCACCGACCCGGCATCCGGGTCGGCGTTGAGGCGCCGGATGACGTCCTTGAGGTAGAGCAGCCCGACGACGTCGTCGACGTCGCGTCCCAGCACCGGGATCCGCGAGAACCCCGAGCGCAGGAACAGGCTCATCGCCTGCCGGCACGTGCGGTCGTCGTCGATGGAGACCATGTCGGTGCGCGGCACCATGACCTCGCGCGCGAGGGTGTCGCCGAGCTCGAAGACGGAGTGGATCATCTCCCGCTCGCCCGCCTCGATGAGCGCCGAGTCGCGGGCCATGTCGACGAGGTCGCGCAGCTCGCTCTCGCTCTCGAACGGCCCGTCGCGGAAGCCCTTGCCCGGGGTCACGGCATTCGTCAGGGCGATGAGCAGCCGGCTGAACGGCCCGAGGAGGCGCCGCAGCCACACCGTCGCCGGGGCGGCGGCGAGGGCGACGCGGGTGCTGTGCTGCGCGCCGAGGGTGCCCGGGGAGACGCCCACGACGGCGAACGAGATCAGCGCCATGATGCCGATCGCGACGAGGAAGGGCTCGATGGTGCCATCGACCCGCTCGACGACGGCGAGGGTCACCATCACGGCCACGGTCGACTCGGCGATGACGCGCAGGAAGGACAGGACCGACAGGTATGCCGCGGTGTCGCCGACCACGCGGACCAGCGCCGTCGCGCCGGGTCGCCCCTCGTCGAGGAGGTCCTGGGCGCGGGTTCGCGACATCCGCTGGAACGCGGCCTCGGCGGTGGAGATGAGGAAGGCGATGAGGGTGGCGATGATCGCCAAGGTGACGAGCCTGGTCATGGTGGGTCCCGGGACTCAGGCGGTGGGACGGCGGCGGGTGGCGAGGAAGGTGAGCAGGAGCTGGCGCTGCAGCTCGAACATCTCCTTCTCCTCGTCCGGCTCCGCGTGGTCGAACCCGAGGAGGTGGAGGATGCCGTGCGTCGTGAGGAGCAGGAGCTCCTCCTCGGTCGCGTGGCCGGCGTCCCGGGCCTGCCTGGCGGCGACGCTCGGGCAGAGCACGATGTCGCCGAGCACCCCCTCCTGCGGCTCGGACCCCTCGCGCCCGGGGCGCAGCTCGTCCATCGGGAAGCTCATGACGTCGGTGGGGCCGGGGAGGTCCATCCACTGCACGTGGAGGGTCTCCATGGCCGCCTCGTCGACGAGGCGCAGGCACAGGTCGGCCTGCGGGTGGACCCGCATCTGCCCCATGACGTAGCGCGCACAGGCGACGAGCTCGAGCTCGTCGAGGGAGAGCTCGGTCTCGTTGAGGACGTCGACGCTCACCGGCGCGGACCCTTGGGCTGCTTCTCGTCCCAGCGGCCGTAGGCGTCGACGATGGCGCCGACGAGGCGGTGGCGCACGACGTCGACCGCGGTCAGCTCGGCGAAGTGGACGTCGTCGAGGTCGAGGAGGATGTCGCGCACCACCCGCAGGCCGCTCGCGCCGCCGCTGGTGCCACCGGGCAGGTCGATCTGCGTGACGTCGCCGGTCACGACCATCTTGGAGCCGAAGCCGAGGCGGGTGAGGAACATCTTCATCTGCTCGGGCGAGGTGTTCTGGGCCTCGTCGAGGATGATGAAGGCGTCGTTCAGGGACCGGCCGCGCATGTAGGCCAGCGGGGCGACCTCGATGGTGCCCGACGCCATGAGCCGCGGGATCGACTCGGGGTCGACCATGTCGTGCAGCGCGTCGTAGAGCGGGCGCAGGTAGGGGTCGATCTTGTCGTTGAGCGTGCCGGGCAGGAAGCCGAGCCGCTCCCCCGCCTCGACGGCCGGGCGGGTCAGGATGATGCGGTTGACCTGCTTGGCCTGCAGGGCGGCGACCGCCTTGGCCATCGCGAGGTAGGTCTTGCCGGTGCCGGCCGGGCCGATACCGAAGACGATGGTGTTGGCGTCGATCGCGTCGACGTAGCGCTTCTGCCCCAGCGTCTTGGGTCGGATGGTGCGCCCACGGTTGGAGACGATGTTCATCGTCAGCACGTCGGCGGGCCGCTCGACGGTCTGCGCGCGCAGCATCTGGATCGAGCGCTCCACGGCGTCGCGGTTGAGCGGCTGGCCGGCCTCGATGACGTCGAGCAGCTCGTCGATGAGCCGCTCGACGAGCGCCACGTCGGCACTCGGGCCCGAGACGGTGAACTCGTTGCCGCGCACGTGGATCTCGACCTGCGGGAACTGGCGCTCCATCGTGCGGAGCATCTCGTCGCGCGGGCCGAGCAGGGTCACCATGGCGACCTCGGGCGGCACGACGACCGTGTGCTGGCGGACATGGGGATGCGTCTGCCCGGAGCCCGCGTCGGCGGGTCCGGGCGTGTCGGTATGGGCGTCAGTCATCGTGCGGCCATTCTACGAGGCCGCACGGACACCCGGCGCACGAGATGCCCGGGCGCCCCCCACCCGGGCCGACGTGATGCCTCAGCCGGGCGGCCAGGTGAGCGTGCGGCCGCCGATGACGTGGACGTGGGCGTGGAACACGCTCTGCTGGGCGGCCTCCCCCGTGTTGGCGACGACGCGGTACCCCGGCAGCCCCTCCTGCTCGGCGACGCGGGCCGCGAGGGCGAGCACGTCGGCGAGCTCCTCGGCGGATGCCGCGCCCAGCGACGCGACGTCCGGCACGTGCCGGCGGGGCACGACGAGCACGTGGGTCGGGGCCGCGGGGTCGATGTCACGGAACGCCAGGGACTGCTCGGACTCGGCGACGACGTCGGCGGGGATGCCACCCGCGACGATCCGGCAGAACGGGCAGTCCTCGCTCGTGGTCTCGCTCATGCCCGGAAACCTACCGGCGCGGGCCGTCAGCGCCACCGCGACATCGCGCTGAGCACGGCGAGCGCCGCCGGGCCCGCGCTCGACGAGCGCAGCACCGTGCTGCCCAGCCGCACCGCCACCGCGCCGGCCGCCTCGAGCGCGGTGAGCTCCTCCGGGGACACCCCGCCCTCCGGGCCGACGACGAGCACGACGTCACCGGCATCCGGCAGCGTCACGGTCGCGAGCGGCATCCGCGCGTCCTCGTGGAGGACGTAGGCCGCCGCCGCGGCACCGACGCGGCGCGCCAGGTCGGCGGTGGTCTCCGTGGGGGCGAGCACCGGGCGGCGGGTGCGTCGCGACTGCTTCGTGGCGGCGACGAGCACGGCGTCCCACTTGCGCCAGGCCTTCTCGCCCCGCTCGCCACGCCACTGCACGACGCTGCGCGAGGCCTGCCACGGCACGACCTCGTCGACGCCGCACTCGGTGGCGGCCTCGACGGCCTGGTCGTCCCGGTCGTTCTTGGCCAGGGCCTGCACGAGCACGAGGCGCGGGCTCGGCTCGGGGTCGTGGGCCACCGCGACGACTCGCAGGTCGAGCGTGCCCGGGCCCACCGCGACCACCTCGCCCTCGGCGCGCAGCCCGGCGCCGTCGGTCAGCAGGAGGTGCTCGCCCACCCGGGTGCGCCGCACCGTGGCGGCGTGGCGCCCCTCGGGGCCGTCGAGCACGACGGTGTCGCCGACCCCGCGGCCGGCGAGCGACTCGGGTGCCAGGAGGTGGAGGGGGAGCGTCATCGTCGAGGTGGCCGGATGCCGTGGCTCAGCGGGCCTTGAACGCGTCGCGGAGCTTGCCGAAGATCGAGCCGTCGGCCGGGTGCGCGACCCGGCCCTCGGGGCGCTCCTCGCCGCGCACGCGCGCGAGCTGGCGCAGCAGCTCCTCCTGCTCGGCGTCGAGCCTCGTCGGCGTCTGCACCATCATGTGCACGACGACGTCGCCGCGGCCCGTGCCACGCAGGTGCGTGACCCCCAGACCGCGCAGCGTGATCGAGTCCCCGGACTGCGTGCCGCGACGCACGTCGAGGTCGCGGGGGCCGTCGAAGGTCTCCATCGCCAGCGTCGCGCCGAGCGCGGCCGCCGTCATCGGCACCTCGACGGTGGCGTGGAGGTCGTCGCCGCGCCGCTGGAACACCGGGTGGCGGTTGACCGCGACCTCGACGTAGAGGTCGCCGGCCGGGCCGGCACCGTGGCCGACCTCGCCCTCCCCCGCCAGCTGGATGCGCGTGCCGGTGTCGACGCCGGCCGGCACCTTGAGCGTCAGGGTGCGGCGGGTGCGCACGCGGCCGTCCCCGGAGCACTCGTAGCAGGGGTCGGTGATGATCTGGCCGTAGCCCTGGCAGGTCATGCAGGGGCGGGTCGTCATGACCTGGCCGAGGAAGCTGCGCTGCACCTGCTGGACCTCGCCGCGGCCCGCGCAGACGTCGCACGTGCGCATCGCCGTGCCCGGCTGCATGCCGCCGCCCTGGCAGGTGCCGCACGCGACGGCGGTGTCGATGGTGAGGTCCTTCTGGGCACCGAAGACCGCGTCGCCGAGGTCGATGTCGAGCCGCACGAGGGCGTCCTGGCCGCGCGTCGTGCGCGAGCGGGGACCACGGCCGGCCGTGCCCTGGCCGCCGAAGAAGGCGTCCATGATGTCGCTGAACGAGAACCCCTGCCCGAAGCCGGCGGCGCCCGCGCCGTAGGGATCGGAACCCATGTCGTAGGACTGCTTCTTGTCGGCGTCGGAGAGCACGTCGTAGGCCTGGGAGACCTTCTTGAACTGCTCCTCGGCCTCCGAGCCGGGGTTGACGTCGGGGTGCAGGCGGCGCGCGGCCCTGCGGTAGGCGCGCTTGATGTCCTCCGGGCTCGCGTCGCGGGCGACCCCGAGGTCGGCGTAGTAGTCGTTCACAGGTGGCAGGTCCTTCGTGACGGTGGGTGGGTCGGTGGGCCGGCGGCCTAGTCGGCGAGGATCCGCGAGACGTAGGTCGCGACGGCCCGGACGGCCGCCATCGTGGTGGGGTAGTCCATGCGGGTGGGTCCGACGACGCCGAGGCCGGCGACCAGGTCGGTGCCCACGCCGTAGCCCGTGCTCACCATCGAGGTGGCCTGCAGCCCGGCGTAGGGGTTCTCGTGGCCGATGCGCACCGCGACGTCGCCCTGCTCGGCGATCGTGCCGAGCAGCTTGAGCAGCACGACGTGCTCCTCGAGCGCCTCGAGCACCGGGCCGAGGTTGGTCGCGAAGTCGGGGCCGACCCGGGCGAGGTTGGCGGTGCCCGCGAGGACGACGCGCTCCTCGCGCTCCTCGACGAGCGAGTCCTGCAGCGCCGTGCTGATCGCCCGGGCGAGGTCGCCCACGCCCGGCTCGAGCCGGTCGGGCACCGCGGCGAGCTCGGAGGCCGCCTCGGAGAGCGTGCGGCCGCTCGTGGCGCGGTTGAGCTCGGTCCGCAGCGTGGCCAGCGTGCGCTCGCCGTCGTCGTCGGTGAGCAGGTCGACGCCCAGGTCGATGACCCGCTGCTCGACCCGACCGGTTGTCGTGATGAGCACGACGAGCAGTCGGTGCCCACCGATCGGCACGAGCTCGACGTGGCGCACCGACGAGCGCGACAGCGAGGGGTACTGCACGACGGCGACCTGACGGGTCAGCGAGGACAGGAGGCGCACGGTGCGGTCGACGACGTCGTCGAGGTCGACGGCCCCCTCGAGGAACTGCCCGATGGCGCGCTGCTCCGCGCCGCTCATCGGCTTCACCGCGGACAGGCGGTCGACGAAGAGGCGGTACCCGGCATCCGTCGGCACGCGACCGGCGCTCGTGTGCGGGGCGTGGATGAGCCCCTCCTCCTCGAGCGCGGCCATGTCGTTTCGGACGGTGGCCGCGGACACCCCGAGGTGATGTCGGTCCAGCAGCGCCTTGGAGCCGACCGGCTCGGACGTCTGGACGTAGTCCTGGACGATGGCGCGCAGCACCAGCAGTCGACGGTCCTCGCTCATGCGCTGCTCACCTCCCTCTGGCACTCTCGCCTTCTGAGTGCCAATTCTAGGGGATGACCCGCAGTGCCCCGGCTTCCACGGCGGCCGGCTCACGGTCGCCGCGGCGGGTCGGCCTCCGGGCGGCGCGTCACCCCGCCGCGGGCCCGGGTCCGGGCTAGCCTCGCCGCCGTGACGGACAGGTACGGCACGGACGTGCTCGGCGGTGACTGGCGCAAGCCCCCGCGGGGCCGGTCGGTGGAGCTCGCGGCCGAGCAGGGCGTGGTCGTCGAGGACGTCGAGACCGGCTGGGTCGGTGCCGTCGTGCGCGTCGAGAAGGCGGGCGGCATCCATGTCGTGCACCTCGAGGACCGGCACGGTCGCACCAAGGGGTTCCGCCTGGGGCCCGGCTTCCTCGTCGACGGCGCCCCGGTGACGCTCACCCCCCCGCGGGCGGCGGCGGCCGCCCGGCTGGCCCAGGCCCGCGCGGCATCCGCCCGCACGGCCAGCGGGTCACGGACCGTCACGGGGCAGCGGGCGAAGGTCGCGAGCGGCTCGCGGATCTTCGTCGAGGGAAAGCACGACGCCGAGCTCGTCGAGAAGGTGTGGGGCGCCGACCTGCGCGTCGAGGGCGTCGTCGTCGAGATGCTCCACGGCGTCGACGACCTCGCCGGCGCGATCCGCGACTTCGCGCCCGGCCCGGGCCGCCGGATGGGCGTGCTCGTCGACCACCTCGTGCCGGGCACCAAGGAGTGGCGGGTCGTCGAGGAGGCGCGACGGGTGCGGCCGTATGCCGCGCACGTGCTCGTCGTCGGCCATCCCTACGTCGACGTGTGGCAGTCGGTGAAGCCGCAGCGCCTGGGCATGGACGCGTGGCCGGTCATCGCGCGCGGGACGTCGTGGAAGGTCGGCATCGCCGCCCACCTCGGCTGGCCGCACACGACGCAGACCGAGCTGGCCATGGCCTGGCGCCGCATCCTGGCGTCGGTCGGCTCCTACGCCGACCTGGAGCCGGAGCTGCTCGGTCGGGTCGAGGAGCTCATCGACTTCGTCACCGCACCGGGCTGACCGACCTCCGCGCCCGTCTCGGGTCGGGGTCGGCCCTGAGCCGACCCTGACACGCACCCCGACCGGACCCCGGAACGCTGCGGAATGGTGACGAGTCGGGTGTTTGATGGAAGCAGACCCCCGATGGAGGAGCACCGATGAGTGACACCACGCCTCGCCCCGACGAGACCCCGTCCGACCCGACGGCCCCGCCCCCGCCGCCTGCCGGCGCCGAGCAGACCGAGGTCGTCCCGACACCCGAGGAGGTGGCGGCTTACGCCGAGCCGCCGGTCACCGACCCGGCATCCGGGCAGTTCTACGGTCAGCAGCAGTACGCCGCACCGCCGCCCGGGCAGCAGCCCCCGCCGCAGCCCTACGGCGCACCGCCCGGCCAGCAGCTCGTGCCCACGCCGATGACCCCGAGCGAGGAGCGCACCTGGGGCATGGCCGCCCACGGCATCCCGCTGATCGCCCTGGTGCTGTCGGCCGGCGCGCTCAGCTTCGTCGCCGCCCTCGTGACCTACATCGTCGTGCGCGACCGCGGGCCGTTCGTGCGCCACCACGCGGCGAACGCGCTCAACATCCAGATCATCGCGGGCATCGTCATGCTCGTGTCGCTGCCGCTCATGATCGTCCTGATCGGGTTCGTGTCGTTCGTGGCGGCCTGGGTCTTCGCCGTGGTCGTCCACATCATCGGCGCGGTCAAGGCCAACAACGGCGAGTGGTACACCCCGCCGATGACGCCGCAGTTCGTCAAGTGAGCTGACGCCCCTGTGGCCGCCGGTCCTCGCACCGGCGGCCACAGCGCTGTCCTCAGCCGCGCACGGGTTGGACGGCCGGGGCCTCCTGCGCCCCCTCGGCATCACGACGGAGGAGGCGACCGGCCGCGAAGGCCCAGGCGAACGCCGCGGGCAGACCCCCGGTGCCCATGGACGTCACCGAGGTGATCGCGAGGAACAGCGGTAGCCACAGGACGAGGACCCACGTCGTGACGCGGGGCCGGAAACCGGCGCGCAGCAGGGCCACGCCGAGCAGCGGGGCGCCCACCACGGTCAGGACCACGGCCGGGATCGCGAGCAGCACGAAGGCCTCGTCGGTCCACGGCGTGAGGTATCCGATGGTGACCTGCAGCGCCATCAGCACCGCGCCCGTCAGGTAGGCCCGCCAGCCCCACGCCTCCAGTCGGCCCGGGCGTCGGTGCCTGCGCACCACGAACGCGCACAGCGCCGACGCCACGTACACAGGGATCCACAGCCTGCCGTAGGTGACGTAGACGGTCTGCGGGTCCGACCACGTGAGCCGCGGAGCGAGCGCCTCGGACGCCGGGACCGACCAGGCCCGCGTGAGCGGCTGGTCGAGGTCGTCTCGACCGGCGACCGTGGCGTGGCGGGCGAGCGCGTGCAGCTGCCCGGCCACCAGCCCGAACCAGGCCAGCACCCAGGTGGCCGACACGATCCTGCGCTGCGTGCGCGGGGCGAGGCGGACCGAGTCCAGTGTGAACGACATGCCGTCCCCTTCCGTCGGGGTGGCCGGGCCGGCCACGTCCCTGAATCGTCGACGCGACCGGCCCCGCACCGCGTCGCCCCGAGGGCCGAACCTGAGTCACCCCCGGGGTTGACGCCCCAGGCGACCTGCGGGTCTACCGTGGCGCCCATGGCAGCCCGCCCCACCGTGGGATGGCGCGACGTGGCCCTCCCGGCCGCGCTCGCCGCCCTCGGCGTGCTCGAGATCGCCTCCGCGACCTCTGCGGGCTGGCCCGCGGCCGTCGTGCTCACGATGCTCAGCTGCACGGTGCTCGTCGTGCGGAGCACCTCGGCCCTCGTCGTCGCGCCGCTGTCGGTGGCGCTGCTGTTCGCCATCACGCTCGTCAGCCCTGAGCTCGACGAAGCGAGCACGCAGATCGGCATCGTCGCCCTGGCGACCTACTCGCTCGGGCGACACCTCACGCTCCGCCGAGGGCTCGTGGGCATGGCCCTCGTCGCGTCGGCGATCACCGTGATCACCCTCGTCGCCGACCAACGGCTGCCCGGGCTCGACGACGTGCTGTTCCTCTCGGCCCTCTTCGTCCCGCCCTTCGTGCTCGGCAGGGTCGTGCGCCGGGTCGTCGAGCAGAGCGCCGAGCTGCTGCGCCAGCAGGAGTGGATCGAGCGGGAGGCCGCCCGCGGCGAACGGCTGCGGATCGCCCGCGAGCTGCACGACGTGCTGGCCCACTCGTTGAGCGCGATGGTCGTGCAGACGGCCGCGGCCCGTGACCTGGTTCGTACCGACCCGGCCGCAGCCGAGGCCGGGCTCGACGCCGTCGCCGAGGCTGGTCGCGCGGCGCTCACCGAGACCGGGCGGATGCTGCACGTGCTGCGCGACGACGACGACGAGATGGCCCTGGGCCCGGCCCCGACGCTCGCCCGCCTGGACGACCTGGTGGGCGCCGCGCAGACCCACGGACTGCGCGTCGAGGTCACCCTCGCGCCCGATGCCGCGGCGCTCACGACCCTCCCGCCCACCGTCGACGTGTCGGCCTTCCGCATCGTCCAGGAGGCGCTGACCAACGTCGCCCGGCACTCCACCGGCGACCGGGCCGACCTCTCGCTCACGGTGCGCGACGACGCGCTCGACATCGAGGTGGCCAACGACTGGGAGCCCGCGTCAGCCGCGGCGCGACGCGGACTGGCCGACCCGCTCGGGAGCGGACTCGGGGTCACGGGGATGGCCGAGCGGGCCGCGCTCTTCGGCGGCCACGTCGACCGGCGGGTCACCGACGGCCGGCACGTGCTCACCGTGCACCTTCCCCTCCACGAGGCCCCGGCGACGCCGTCGCCGTCGCCGTCGCCGTCGTCCTCGACCCCGGCGGAGGCCCTCGGATGACGACCGTCGTGCTCGCCGACGACCAGGACCTCGTGCGCTCGGGGCTGGCGAGCGTGCTGCGGGTGCGGGGCGTCGACGTCGTCGGCGAGGCGGCCGACGGTGCCGAGGCGGTGCGGGTGGTGCGCCGGACCCGGCCCGACGTCGTGCTGATGGACATCAGGATGCCGGTGCTCGACGGCATCGGTGCGACCCGCGAGATCGTGCACGAGGCGCTCGGCACGCAGGTGCTCGTCGTGACGACCTACGACCTGGACTCGTACGTCTACGAGGCCCTGAGGGCCGGGGCGTCGGGCTTCCTGCTCAAGGCGACGACCCCGGACCGCCTCGTCGAGGGGATCGAGACGGTGGCCCGCGGAGAGTCCCTCCTGGCCCCTTCCCTCACCCGGCGCCTCATCGAGGCGCACGTGACGCGCCCGGCCCCCGTGGCCGGCACACCGGCGGTGCTCGCCCCACTGACCGGACGCGAGCTCGACGTCGTGCGGCTCGTCGCGGCCGGCCGCACCAACGCCGAGATCGCGGCCACCCTGGTGGTGTCCCAGGCGACAGTGAAGACGCACGTCAACCGGATCTTCGCCAAGCTGGGCGTCGAGTCACGCGTCCAGCTGGTCGTGCTGTCGTACGAGTGCGGGTTCGTCCTGCCGGGAGCGGTGACCCCGGCCGGCCCCTGACCCCGGCTCAGACCCCGATCAGTCGGCGCACCACGGCATCCGCGAGGAGCCGACCCCGCCGGGTGAGCACCACCCTCCGGTCCCGCACGGCCGCGCGGCCGTCGACGAGCCCGTCCCCGACGAGGCCGGCGACGGCGGCGCGGCCGTCGGCGTCCAGGACCCCGACCGGGAGGCCCTCGCGCAGGCGCACCCCGAGCAGCACCGCCTCGTCGTGGAGCTGCTCGGGGGTGAGGGTCTCGCGCCCGGCAGCCGGTGACGCCCCTGCAGCCAGGCGCGCGGCATACGTCCTCGGGTGCTTGACGTTCCACCACCGCACGCCGCCGACGTGGCTGTGCGCGCCGGGCCCGACGCCCCACCACGCGTCGCCGCGCCAGTAGCCCTCGTTGTGCCGGCACCGGCCGGCCCCCGAGCGCGACCAGTTGCTCACCTCGTACCAGTCGAACCCGGCGGTCGCGAGCACCTCGTCGGCCAGCTCGTACTTGTCGGCCTCGTCGTCACCCTCGGGCATGGGCACCTCGCCGCGGCGCACCTGCGTCGCGAGCCGGGTGCCCTCCTCGACGACGAGCGCGTACGCGGAGACGTGGTCGGGCTCGAGCGCGACGGCCGCGTCGAGGCTGGCGCGCCAGTCGTCCGGGCTCTCGCCGGGCGTGCCGTAGATGAGGTCGACGCTCGTGGCCAGCCCCGCCGCCTTCGCGCCGGCGACCGCGGTGGCCACCCGGGCCGGGTCGTGCGTGCGGTCGAGGGTGTGCAACACGTGGGGCACCACCGACTGCATGCCGATCGACACCCGGGTGAAACCACCCGCGGCGAGCTCCTCGAGGTCGGCCGCGGAGACCGAGTCGGGGTTGGCCTCGGTCGTCACCTCGGCGTCGGGGGCGAGGCCGAACCGCTGCCGGATGCCGTCGACGCACCGCACGAGGTCGGCCGCCGGCAGGAGCGTGGGGGTCCCTCCCCCGACGAAGACCGTGTCGACCGGGCGCGCGTGCTCGCCGAGGACGCGCACCGCGAGGTCGAGCTCGGCGACGGCCTGGTCGGCAAAGGTCGCCGTGGAGGCGCCGGGCCCGAGCTCGGTCAGGGTGTAGGTGTTGAAGTCGCAGTAGCCGCAGCGCACCGAGCAGAAGGGCACGTGGACGTAGACACCGAGCCGGGTGCCCGACAGGGTCGCGAGCACGGACTCGGGCAGCTCGCCGGACTCGGGCGCGGGATCGCCGTCGGGCAGTCGGGGCACCGGGCCATTGTCGTCCACCCGGCCGACCTACGATGACCGGGTGACGGAGCGCTGGATCGACCTCGACGGCCTGGTGAACATGCGCGACCTCGGCGGGTTGCCGACCCGCGACGGCAGGCGCACGGCATCCGGCCGCCTGATCCGCTCCGACAACCTCCAGGACCTCACCGACGCCGACGTCACGCGGCTCGTCGACGAGCTCGGCGTGACGGACATCGTCGACCTCCGCACCGAGACCGAGGTGCACCTCGAGGGGCC
The DNA here is from genome assembly GCA_035467935.1 of Ornithinibacter sp. Classification (GTDB taxonomy): domain Bacteria; phylum Actinomycetota; class Actinomycetes; order Actinomycetales; family Dermatophilaceae; genus Fodinibacter. Next base: position 9,036 of record DATITJ010000143.1, on the reverse strand, counting down.
CGGGCCACTGCGCCGCGTCGAGTCCCTCACGCACCACCACCACTCACTCATCGAGGAGAGGCAGGCGGGCGAGACGGCCGAGGAGGTCGGCGAGCGGGCGCTGCTGACGCCGAGGGACGAGGATCGCCCCAGCCGCGACGCGAGGTTCTGGGCCGAGCACTACCTCGGCTACCTCGCCCGTCGCCCCGACTCGGTGGCGGCCGCGCTGCGGGTCATCGCCGACGCCGAGGGCGCCACGGTCGTGCACTGCGCGGCGGGCAAGGACCGCACGGGCACGGTGGTCGCCCTGGCGCTCGACGTCGCCGGCGTACCGCGTGACGAGATCGTCGCCGACTACGTGCTGACGGCCGAGCGCATCGACGCGATCATCGGCCGCCTCATGCCGCGCCCGTCCTACGGCGAGGCCCTCGCGAAGCAGAAGTCCGAGGACCAGCTGCCCCGGGCCGAGTCGATCGAGGCGATCCTCGACGCGCTGCACGACGGCTGGGGCGGCGCGCCCGGCTGGCTGCGCGAGCGCGGCTGGTCGGAGGCCGACGTCGAGCGGCTGCGCGCCCGGCTCACCGAGCCGGCTTCTCGCTGACGTAGATCGTGATGACGCCCTCGACCACGACCGTGCCGTCGGTGCGCAGCGCGCGCACGTGCACGGGCACGTCGCCGACCTCCGCCCAGTCGGCCGGGTCGGTCTCGGCGACGCAGAGCAGGTCGGTCGTCGACTTCGCGAGGTAGGACACCGTCATCCCCGTGGGGATCCAGCGGCGGTCGGGCGGGGTCGTCGCCTCGGCGAGCAGCCCCATCGCGGCCTCGAGGCCGTTGCACACCGCGATGGCGTGCACGGTGCCGATGTGGTTCTGCACGGCCCGCCGCTTGCGGATCGTCAGCTCCGCGTGGTGCGGTCGCACCTCGCGCACCTGCGGCCGCACGGTGCGGAAGTAGGGCGCCCTGCCCGCGAGGAGCAGCGAGAAGGCGCGCTTGCCGAGAGGCCTGGCGGACAGGGTGCGGTAGAGCGTGAGGGTGTCGGGCACGCGGTGATGTTACCGGCGGGTATGCCGGGAGTGGCTAGCGTGTGGTGATGCCCACCCCTCCCCTGCCCGGCCAGCCCGGGTTCGTCGTGCCCGCGCCGCAGGACCGACCGCGGTTCGACCGCCGGGCCGTGCGCGTGCTCGTCGTCGACGAGGCCGAGCGCATGCTGCTGTTCCAGGACTCCGACCTCGGCCTGGACCCCGTCACCCACTGGTGGGTGACGCCCGGCGGCGGTGTCGACCCCGGCGAGAGCGACCTCGAGGCCGCCGTGCGCGAGCTGTGGGAGGAGACCGGGCTGGTCGTGGATGCCGGTGCCCTCGTGGGCCCGATGCTCACCCGCCTCGTCGTGCACGGGTACAGCGACAAGGTCGTGGACCAGACGGAGGTCTTCTACGTCGTGCGGGTGCCGGCCTTCGAGGTCGACACGGCCGCGCACACCGAGGAGGAGCAGCTCACCGTCGCGGACATCCGCTGGTGGTCGCTCGCCGACCTCGCGAGCACCGACGACGACGTGTGGCCGCGTGACGTGCTGGCCGTGCTCGACCTCGCGGCCCGCCCCCACGAGTGGCGCGACGGACCCGTGCTGGCCGAGCCCGTGGAGGAGTCGAGCGTCCCCGCTACTTCTTCGTCGCCTGGGCGCCGGCGCCGTCCGAGGTGAGCGCGGCGATGAAGGCTTCCGGCGGAACCTCGACCGAGCCGATGTTCTTCATGCGCTTCTTGCCCGCCTTCTGCTTCTCGAGGAGCTTGCGCTTGCGCGAGATGTCGCCGCCGTAGCACTTGGCGAGGACGTCCTTGCGGATGGCGCGGATGTTCTCGCGCGCGATGACCCGGGCGCCGACGGCGGCCTGGATCGGCACCTCGAACTGCTGGCGCGGGATGAGCTCCTTGAGCTTGCCGGCCATCATGACGCCGTAGCCGTAGGCCTTGTCCTTGTGGACGATCGCGGAGAACGCGTCGACGGTCTCGCCCTGCAGCAGGATGTCGACCTTGACGAGGTCGGCGGCCTGGTCGCCGTCGGGCTCGTAGTCGAGGCTGGCGTAGCCGCGCGTGCGCGACTTGAGCTGGTCGAAGAAGTCGAAGACGACCTCGGCCATCGGCAGGGTGTAGCGCATCTCGACGCGCTCCTCGGAGAGGTACTCCATGCCGAGCAACGTCCCGCGCTTGCCCTGGCAGAGCTCCATGATGGCTCCGATGAACTCGCTCGGCGCGAGGATCGTGGCCCGCACCTTGGGCTCGCGGACCTCGGCGATCTTGCCGCCGGGGAACTCGCTGGGGTTGGTCACCGTGATCTCGGTGCCGTCGTCCATCGAGACGTCGTAGACGACGTTGGGCTGGGTCGAGATGAGCTCGAGGTCGAACTCGCGCTCGAGCCGCTCGCGCACGATCTCGAGGTGGAGCAGCCCGAGGAACCCACAGCGGAAGCCGAAGCCGAGCGCCACGGACGTCTCGGGCTCGTAGACGAGCGCCGCGTCGTTGAGCTTGAGCTTGTCGAGGGCGTCGCGCAGGGCGGGGTAGTCGGAGCCGTCGAGGGGGAACAGCCCGGAGAACACCATCGGCTTGGGGTCGCGGTAGCCGCCGAGCGCCTCGGTGGCGGGCTTGCCGGCATTCGTCACGGTGTCGCCGACCCGGCTCTGACGCACGTCCTTCACGCCGGTGATGAGGTAGCCGACCTCGCCCACGCCCAGGCCCTTGCCGGGCACGGGCTCGGGGCTGATGACGCCGATCTCGAGCAGCTCGTGGGTGGCCCGGGTCGACATCATGACGATGCGCTCGCGCGGGTTGAGGTTGCCGTCGATGACGCGCACGTAGGTGACGACACCGCGGTAGGTGTCGTAGACCGAGTCGAAGATCATCGCGCGCGCCGGGGCGTCGGCGTTGCCGGACGGGGCGGGGACCTGGCGCACGATCTCGTCGAGCAGCGGCTCGACGCCGACGCCGGTCTTGCCGGACACCCTGAAGCAGTCCTCGGGCTCGCAGCCGATGAGCCTGGCGAGCTCCTCGGCGTACTTCTCCGGCTGCGCGGCCGGCAGGTCGATCTTGTTGAGCACCGGGATGATGGTGAGCTCGTTCTCCATCGCCAGGTAGAGGTTGGCCAGCGTCTGCGCCTCGATGCCCTGGGCGGCGTCGACGAGCAGCACGGCGCCCTCGCACGCGGCGAGGCTGCGGCTCACCTCGTAGGTGAAGTCGACGTTGCCGGGGGTGTCGATCATGTTGAGCACGTGCCGCGACCCGTCGAGGTCCCACGGCATCCGCACGGCCTGGCTCTTGATCGTGATGCCCCGCTCGCGCTCGATGTCCATGCGGTCGAGGTACTGGGCACGCATGGCGCGGTCGTCGACGACGCCGGTGATCTGCAGCATCCGGTCGGCCAGGGTCGACTTGCCGTGGTCGATGTGGGCGATGATGCTGAAGTTGCGGATCGCCTCCTGCGGCGTGGCGTGCGGCTGCAGCACGGTGCGGGCGCGAGGGGACACGAGTGGGTGGATTCCTTGCGTCGGGGCGGTCAGGGCACTGTGGCCCAGTCTCCCACGATTCCCGGATGCCGGTCGCGCACCTCGGTGCCTCGCCGCCGGTCATCCCGTGGCGGGTGCCGGTGGCGGGTGCATGCTGGAGCCATGACCGACCCGATCACCGACGCGGTGCGCGACACGATCGGCGACCAGGCGGTGGGGAGGCGGCTCCCCCGAGCCCTCACGCCCTTCCGCACCCCGGCCTACCGCTGGCTCGCGGTCGCGCTGGCGTTCACGTCGTTCGCACAGGGCGTCTGGATCGTCGCGCTCGTGTGGGAGGTCATCCGCCTCGGGGGCGGTCCGGGCGCCCTGTCGGTCGTCACGACCGCGGCCGCCGTCGGGGTGCTCCTGCCGGTCCTCGTGGCGGGCGTCGTCGCCGACCGCGTGCCGCAGCGCGTCATCCTCCTCGTCGTCGCCCTCGTGGAGCTGGCCGGCCTCTCGCTGGTGGCGCTGCTCTCGGCGAGCGACCTCAACGGCGTGTGGACCCTCGCGGGCGTCGCGTTCGTCACCGGCCTGGCCACCGCCTTCTACTACCCGGCCTACTCCGCGTGGCTCCCGGCGCTCGTGCCCGAGACCGACCTGCAGGCCGTCAACGGGTTCGAGGGGATGGTGCGGCCCACCATCGGGCAGGCCGTCGGCCCGGCGGTCGCCGGTGCGGTCGTCGCGACCGCGAGCCCCGGCGCGGCCTTCACCGTCGCCGCGGTGAGCGCGGCCGCAGCCCTCCTGGCCCTGCTCCGGGTGCCGCAGACCCCCATCCGGCGCACCCTCGACCCCGAGCACGCCTCGCACCCGGTGCGCTCGGCCGTGCGCGACATGCGCGAGGGGTTCGCCTACATGGTGCGCACCCCGTGGCTGCTGGCGACGCTGCTCTTCGCCTCGCTCATGGTGCTCGTCATGATGGGGCCGCTCGAGGTGCTCATCCCCTTCCTCGTCAAGGACGAGCTCGGTGGCGGGCCGAGTGACCACTCCTTCGTCCTGGCGGGCTTCGGCGTCGGTGGAGCCGTCGGGTCGCTCGTCATGGCGTCGGTGCGGATGCCGCGGCGCTACCTCACGCTCATGAACCTCGGCTGGGGTGCGGCGTGCCTGCCCTTCCTGCTCATCGGCGTGGCGACGCAGGTGTGGGTGGTGATCGCCTGCGCGTTCGTCATGGGTGCGCTCTTCTCGGCACCGATGGTCATCTGGGGCACGCTGCTGCAGCGTCGCGTCCCCCCCGAGCTGCTCGGCCGGGTCGCCTCGCTCGACTTCTTCGTCTCGATCTCGCTGATGCCGGTGTCGATGGCCCTCGCGGGCCCCGTGGCCGAGCTCATCGGCCTGAAGGCGACGTTCGCCGTCGCCGGGCTGGTGCCGATCGCTGCCGCCGCCGTCGCGACCGTGTGGGCGCGGCTCCCCAGCGACGAGGTCGCCCACCCGCTCTGAGTGGGTGGACCGGGGGGACCCCGACCGGTGCCTGTTCTCGGCCCACCCCCGCGGTGGGGGTCAGGCCGGGGCGGGGTAGAACCGCGCCGGTCCGCTGACGCCGACGCGCACGGAGCCGCGGTCGGGGATGACCCCGAGGGTGCGCACCTGCACCTCGAGGGGCGCACCGGCATCCGCACCGCTCACGCGCACGCGGACCAGGGCGTCGTGGCCGAAGTAGTCGCCGCCGACGACCTCGCCGGGGGTGCCGTCGGCCGCGTCGGCGGGCAGCAGCCGCAGCTGCTCGGGCCGGAGCATGACGACGCCGTCCTGCGGGTCGGCCCCGGCGCCGTCGACGGCCAGGCGCCCGAGCGCGGTGGTCGCGACCCCGTCGGTGACCCGGGCGGCGAGCTCGACGACCTGGCCGACGAACCGGGCGACGCCGAGGCCGGAGGGCGTGCGGTAGACCGCCTGGGGCGAGTCGTGCATCTGGATCGTCCCGCGGTCGAGGACGGCGACGGTGTCGGCGACGGACAGCGCCTCGTCCTGGTCGTGCGTGACGACGAGGGCCGTGGCGCGGGAGCGGTCGAGCGCCTCGCGCACCTGGCTGCGCACCGACTCGCGCAGCGTGGCGTCGAGCGCGGAGAAGGGCTCGTCGAGCAGCACGAGCGAGGGGTTCGGGGCCAGGGCACGGGCCAGGGCCACCCGCTGCTGCTGGCCGCCGGACAGCTCGGCGGGGCGGCGGTCCTCGAACCCCGCGAGACCGACGAGGTCGAGCACCTCGCCCACGCGCGGCGACCGCCGCCGCTCGGCGCGCGGCAGGCCGAAGGCGACGTTCTCCCCGACGGTGAGGTGGGGGAAGAGCGCGCCCTCCTGGGGCACGAGCGCGATGCCGCGGCGCTCGGGTGCGAGGTGGCGACCGGAGCGGGCGACGACCGTGTCGCCGATGCGGATCTCGCCACGCTCGGGACGCACGAAACCGGCGACCGCGCGCAGCAACGTCGTCTTGCCGCAGCCCGACGGGCCCAGCACCGCCGCGACCGCGCCGCTCGCGACCTCGAGGTCGACGCCGCGCAGGACCGTGTGGTCCCCGAGGGTGACGTGGAGGTCGCGGATCGACAGGGTGCTCATCGGGGGGTTCCTCGGTCCTGGTGGGTCAGGCGCATCAGCCAGATCGTCGGCAGCACGGCGAGGACCACCAGCGCCAGGCCGTAGGGAGCCGCCGCTCCGTAGGCTCCCACACCGGTCTGGGTCCACAGGCTGGTGGCCAGGGTGTCGGTGCCCGTGGGGCGCAGCAGGAGCGTCGCCGGAAGCTCCTTCATGCAGGTGAGCAGCACCAGCGCGGCACCCGCCCCGATGCCGGGGGCGGCGAGGGGCAGGGTGACCCGCCGCAGCACGTCGCCGGGCGTGCAGCCGAGCGAACGGGCCACCTCCTCGCCGCGCACCGGGCTCTGGGCGACGGAGGCGCGCACCGACCCGACGGCCGTGGGCAGGAAGAGCACGACGTACGCGAGCACGAGCAGCGGCGCCTGCTGGTAGGCCCAGGGCACGACGCGGACGCCGAGGAACACGAGCGCGAGGGCCACGACGATGCCGGGGAGGGCGTGCCCGGCATACGTCACCTGCTCGATGACCGAGGTGAAGCGGCCGCGGTGCCGCGCCGCGAGGATCCCCACCGGCACCGCCCCGAGGGTGCACGCGACCGCGCCGAGCAGGGCCAGCCACGCGGTGGCGGTGACGCTCTCGGCGAGCCGGCCGCCGTCGATGCCGCTGGACAGCCCGGTGACGAACCAGTAGCCGAGCGAGGCGATCGGGAATGCCAGCGCGAGCGCGACGACGGAGGTCGCGGCGCCGAGCACCGGCCCGCGGAGGCGCCCGAGCCGCACGGGGTCGGGGGTCCGGGAGACCCCACCCCCGACGCGGGCGATGTCGCGTCGGCGCACCCGCGACTCCCCCACGCTGATCGCCACGGTGAGGGCGACGAGCAGCAGCGACAGGACGGCGGCCGTCGAGCGGTCGAAGCTCGAGCGGTACGCGGTGTAGATGACCTGGGTGAACACGTCGTAGCGCAGGATCGAGACCGCGCCGAAGTCGCTGAGCGTGTAGAGCGCGACGAGCAGGCCGCCGGCCGCCGCGGCCGGGCGCACCTGGCGGAGGGTGACCTCACGGAACGCCTGCCACGGCGTGCGGCCCAGGCTGCGCGCGACCTCCTCGACGCCGGGGTCCGCCCGGCGCAGCGCCGCGAACACGGGCAGGTAGACGTAGGGGTAGCAGCACAGCGTGAGCACGAGCACCGCACCCGTGAGGCCCGCGACGTCGGGGACGGCGGAGATCCACGCGAACGCCGCGACATAGCTCGGCACGGCGAGCGGGAGCGGGGCGAGGGCCGCGAGCACCCGGCGGCCGGGCAGGTCGGTGCGGGTCGCGAGGAAGGCCAGCCCCACCCCGATGACGACGCTCAGGGTCGTGACGAGCACGACGAGCACGAGGCTGCGGGCGACGAGCTCGGCGGTGCGCTGGCGCAGCACGATGTCGAGGACGCGGTCGAGCCCGGCCTCCAGGGTGCGGACCACGAGGTAGCCGATGGGCAGCAGCGCGATGACCGCGACGACCACCGAGGGTGCGCTGAGGAAGAGGGGCACCCTCGTGCCGTGACGGCGCGACGGGGTGCGGGCCGCCTCGTCGGCGGCCCGCACCTCGGGCGTCGTCAGGGTGCTCAGGTCAGCCCGACCTCGTCGAGGAGGGCCAGGGTCTGCTCGAGGGAGTCGAGCGCGTTGAGGTCGACGCTGGAGCCCTCGAGCTCCTCGAGCGGCACGAGGTCGTGTGTGGTGGAGGTGATCCCGGGGACGACGGGGTACTCGGCCGTCTCGTCGGCGAAGTAGCGCTGGCCCTCATCGGACAGGAGGTAGTCGATGGCCTTGGCGGCGGCGTCCTTCTGGGGGCTGCCCGCGAGGATGCCGGCGCCCGCCACGTTGATGAGGGCGCCCGGGTCGTCGGAGTCGAGGAAGTGGATCTTCGCGTTGACGGCGGCCGCGCCCTTCTCGGCGACCCGCTCGTACCAGTAGTAGTGGTTGACCAGGCCGAGGGCGACCTGCCCGGAGTCCACCGCGTCGAGCACGAGGATGTTGTTGTCGTAGGCCTTGGGCTCGTTGGCCTTGAACTGCTCGAGCCACTCCTTGGCGCCGTCCTCGCCCTTGGTGACGCGCAGCGCGGTGACGAAGGACTGGAACGAGGCGTTGGTGGGGGCGAAGCCGACCTTGCCCTTGTACCTCGGGTCGAGGACGGCGTCGACCGTGGTCATCTCGGTGACCTCGGGGGCCTGCGCGGGGTCGTAGGCGATGACGCGGGCGCGGGCCGAGGTGGCGACCCAGCGGCCGTTCGGGTCGGCGAAGCCCTCCTGCACCCTCGCGGTCGTCGCGTCGGGGAGGGTCTCGAGGCGCCCGCCCTTGGCGAGGGCGCCGAGCGCCCCGGCGTCCTGGCTGAAGAAGAGGTCGGCCTTGGTGCCGTCGCCCTCCTCGAGCAGCTGCGCGGCGAGCTCGCTCGAGCCGCCGTAGCGCACCTGCACGTCGATGCCGGTCTCCTCCTCGAGCTTGTCCAGGAGCGGGCCGACGAGGTTCTCGTTGCGCCCCGAGTAGATGACGAGGGCGTCGTCGGACAGCGGCTGCTCGCCGTCGTCCTGGCCGCAGGCGGCCAGCGTCAGGGCGAGCGTGGCGGCGGCGCCCAGGGCGAGCGCGCGTCGGACGGACATGGGGGGTGCTCCTCTGGGACGGGGCCGGTTCTGGCCCCACGGTATTAGGTAAGGCTTACCTGCACCAAACCGGGTTCCTCAGGGCGGAATAGGGTTCGTCCGTGGCCACGACTCCCCCGACCCGCCCGGGCCTGCTCCGCACCGCCGCCTCCTCCGTGCGTCGGTGGCTCCGCAGGCCGTCCGACGGTGCCGCCGACCGGGCCCTCCCGCCACCGCGCACGGGCGCGGGCACGGCATACCCGGGCGACTTCACCGGCGCGCTCACCCCGGTCTACGCACCCCGGCCCGACGGTGAGCCGGACCCGGGCGAGGTCGTGTGGACCTGGGTGCCCTACGAGGAGGACCACGCGCAGGGCAAGGACC
>DATITJ010000142.1:0-4703 GCA_035467935.1 Ornithinibacter sp. | reverse complement strand
GTCTTCACCGACGCGACGCTCACCGCCATCGCCGAGCGCGTGCCCACCGACACCAGCCAGCTCGCGGGGATCACCGGGGTCGGCCCCGCCAAGCTGGAGCGCTACGGCGCGGCTGTCCTCGAGGTTCTCCAGAATTTCTCTGACGACTCATCGGCTTGAGCCACAAACGAGTTCGCACTCCCGGCGGGTAGCTCCGAAAAGAACTCGCCGATAATCCGTTGCCCGGCGCCGGGGCCCTCCTCTACCCTCGGTCAACAGAACCTCGCGTGTCCTTCCGGACGCGCGAACGCACCGATCAGCAGTGAGGAGGGTTGGCCCTGATGGAGACGACGACGATGACGAAGGCGACGGTGATGAGCGCTGTGCGCGTGTTCCCCTCTCGTCCCTGGCGCGGCGCCAACACCGCTCACGCAGGGGCGTTCCGCTCCGTTCAGGGGTGCACTGTGCCCTTCGCCGGCTTCGGTACCGACGTCCAGCTCACGGAGGTCCGCACCACCGGCGTCGACGCGGTCGCCCCGATCACGGGAGTCGTGTGTCCACACCTCGAGGCACCACCTGTCCGATAGACGACAGGTCGCCTCGAGGCCGCGGATCCCGACACCGGGATCCGCGGCCTCTGTCGTTCCCGGCCGCCACCACCGTCCACGACCAGCCACGCGAGGCCCACGACATGACCACCACCGCAGAGCGGACGCACACCGACCGCCCGTCGCGTTCCCCGCGCCAGACCCGGCGCACCCCGCTGACCGAGCGCCCCACCGGGCGTGCCGACCAAGGAGGTGACAACCCGATGCAGCTGACCGAGCTCCTCGACCTGCACGAGGCGTCCGTGACGACCGGCGAGGGCATTCCCTGCCGCGAGGACGACGCCGAGCTGTGGTTCGCCGACACCCCCGAGGGAGTCGAGTTCGCCAAGGCCCTGTGCGTGACGTGCCCGGCACGTCGTGCCTGCCTCTCGGGCGCCCTCCACCGGCGCGAGCCGTGGGGCGTCTGGGGCGGCGAGCTCTTCGTCCAGGGCGAGATCGTCGCCCGCAAGCGTCCCCGTGGCCGACCCCGCAAGAGCGAGGTCGCCGCATAGGCGTCACCACCGCCGACCGGTCCAGCGCCGGGACCGGCACCCGGTCCACCCCAGGCACCGCACCACCCCAGGAGAGCGACATGTACACCAAGCGGATGCAGCAGATCCGTCGCACGATGCACCAGCGGCGCGCCCACGAGACGCGGCAGCGGATGCAGGTCGCGGCGGAGCGCGAGCAGATGCGGGCCATCATCCACGCCCACGTGCGATGAGCCCGGCGCTCGACGAACGCACCGCCCCCGACGCGGAGTCGGGGGCGGTGCGTTCCACCCCGTCGACGCCACGGTCGATGCCCCCAGCGTGCCTCCACCGGGCGAGCGCGACTTCTGGCGGGCCGTCGGTGCGACCGTGCTGGCTACCCTGAGGTCATGGTCTCGCTGACGATCGCCCAGGACCCCGCCGCCGACCGGGTGCTCTCGCAGGACCCGTTCGGGCTCCTCGTCGGGATGCTGCTCGACCAGCAGTTCCCCATGGAGCGCGCCTTCGCCGGCCCGGCCAAGGTCCTCGAGCGGTTCGGCACCCTCGACCCCCGTGTCGTCGCCGAGGCGGACCCGGAGGCGTTCGCCGACCTGTGCGCCGCCCCACCGGCGGTCCACCGCTACGGCCGCTCGATGGCCGGGCGCATCCAGGCGCTCGCCGCCGTGGTCCGCGACGAGTACGCCGCAGACGCCTCCGCCATCTGGCGTGACGTGCCCACCGGCGACGAGCTCGTCAGGCGGCTCAAGGCCCTGCCCGGGTTCGGCGAGCAGAAGGCGAGGATCTTCGCCGCCCTGCTCGGAAAGCAGCTCGGCGTCCGCCCCGAGGGCTGGGAGCAGGCCTGCGGGGCGTATGCCGAGGTGGGGTCCTACCGCTCGGTCGCCGACGTCGTCGACGCCGACTCGCTGCGCAGGGTGCGCGACTTCAAGAAGGCCGCCAAGGCCGCCGCGAAGGCCAGGGACTGACCCCGTGAGCGACGGCCCGGCCGGTGCCGGAGCGGATGCCGTGCCGACGGCACCCGGGCCCCGTCCCGTCTGCGCGACGTGCGGCGCGACCACGGCGGACGACGACGCGGCGGCCCTGGCTCGGGTCACCTGGGCGCGCGGCGTCGAGAACGGCCGTGACGTCTGGACGTGCGACACGTGCAGCCGCCGTCACCTGCGCAGCATCGAGGGGAAGCTCGACACCGCGTGGTGGTGACCCGGCGCTGACCCCGGTGGTCAGTCGGGGGAGGGCGGCAGTCGCGACTCGTCGACGCCCGACAGGTGCGCACACACGAGCTCGCGCAGCGGCACCGTGCCCCCGACCTGGCTCAGCACCCCGATGCCCCCCAGCCACACGCGGTGGATGAGGAGGTACTCCGGCGGCAGGTTGAGCTTGAGACCGATGAGGAACTGCGGACGGCGCGGGTCCTGCAGCGTCGCAGCGGCACCACGCAGCCACGCGCGCGTCGGCGTGAACTCGTCGTGCAGCAGCGGCTCGACGAGCGGGGTGAGGTAGGCGAGCAGGGCCGCGGGGTCGATGTCGATGTTCTGGCGGATGAACCCCTCCTCCCGGAGCACCGCCTCGAGCGCGGGGGCGTCGCCGGCGAGGGCCTCGGTGAGCACCCGGCCCAGTGACGCCGGCAGCCCCTGCGGCAACCGGTTCACCGCACCGAAGTCGAACACCGCGAGACGGCCGTCGTCGGTGATGCGGAAGTTGCCGGGGTGGGGGTCGGCGTGGAGCATCCGCGCGCGGTTGGGGGCCCGCAGGAGGAACTCGAGGTAGAGCGTGGCCGCCTCGTCGCGCTGCTCCTGGGTGCCGTCGGTGATGACCTTCGCGAGCGGGGTGCCGTCGACCCACTCGGTGACAATGACGTGGGTGGACTCGACGAGCACCTCGGGCACGAGCACGTCGGCGTCGCCACGGAACGCCGTCGCGAAGTGCCGCTGGTTGCGGGCCTCGAGGTGGTAGTCGAGCTCCTCGCTCATCCGCGCCTTGAGCTCGTCCATGATCGGCTTGATCTCGATGCCGGGCATCCACGAGCCGGCGACCCGGGCCACGCGGGAGAGCTGGTTGAGGTCGGAGAGCAGCGCCTCCGCGGCGCCGGGGTACTGGATCTTCACGGCGACGACCCGACCGTCGCGCCAGAGGCCCTGGTGGACCTGGCCGATGGATGCCGCCGCCGCCGGGACGTCGTCGAACTCCACGAGCTTGGTCGTGGCCCAGCGCGGCCCCAGCTCGCGGGCCAGGATCTCGTGCACGCGGTCGGCACCCATCGGCGGGCCCGACTCCTGCAGCTTGGTGAGCGTCGCGCGGTAGGGGCCGGCCAGCTCCTCGGGCATCGCGGCCTCCATCACCGACAGCGCCTGCCCGAACTTCATCGCCCCGCCCTTGAGCTGGCCGAGCACGATGAACAGCTGCTCGGCCGTGCGGGCCTGGAGCTCGGCGGCGACCGCCTCGGCGGAACGGCCGCCGACCCGCTTCCCGACACCCAGCGCGGCCCGCCCGGCGTGCCCCAGCGGGAGGCCCACGAGCCTGGCGGTGCGGGCGATGGAGCTCCGCGGGATGTCGGTCACACCGCCATTCTCACCCGCGCGCACCCGCAGTCGGGCCGGAGGTTCCACAGCCGGTGCGTGACGGACACCTCGTCGAGGGCGATCTCGGTCGAGATCCCGCCCAGCGAGTGGTCTCCTCGCAGCACCGCGAGCACCGTGACGGTCGCGACGGCCGCCGCGAGGACGAGGCCGCCGGTGGGCGTGTCGGGCCCCGTGACGGCACTGGTGCCCCACGCCGGGCGGGCGCACCGCAGGCAGGCGGTGCGGCCGGGCAGCACGAGCGGGCCGACGACCACGCGCCGGCCGCTGAGCACGACGGGCAGGTGGGGGATGCCGCGTGCCTGCCAGGGCGCCCCCGCCCACCCGGGCGCCCGCCCCTCGGCGACGACGACGACGGCCCGCGGCGGCCCGGCATCCGCACCGGCGGGGCCGCCCACGTCACCCGCTGCGGACAGCGCGACCTCCGCGGAGTCGGCCGCGTGCCCGCCGCCTCGCACGTCGACCCCGCACCGGCGCAGCTGGGCCGTGAGCTCCTCCGCGAGGTGGCCCCACCCGTCGACGACGACGTGCGCGAGGTCGTGCTCCCCGCCCATCGCACCCCCTGAGGTCCGTCCCGACGCCGCCATCCTGCCGCGAGGGGAGGGCACGTGACCGTCGTCCACAGCCCGGGGACGGCGACCGGCCCCGGTCCCACGCGTGGGCCGGGGCCGTGCGAGCGGTGTGGGCTCAGGCCTTGCCGAGGATGCGGTTGAGGTTGGTGCCGCACACGGGGCACGGACCCTTGGCCATCCGGCGGCCGTTCTCGGAGACGACGACCTTCCCCTCGGCCTCGCGCTTCTCCTTGCACTTGACGCAGTAGAACTCGCCCTTGTAGGTCTCGTCAGCCATTGCATCTCCCTTGGTCGTGGTGCCGCGGTGAGCGGCGAGGACCCTTGCACCCTCGACCGCCTGAGCACGGATCCGTGATCAACCACGCTCAGCCACGAGGGGTCGACACGGAGGTCTGCACCCCACGTGCTGCCCCATCCAACCCAACAGTCACATCCGCCCCATGGGTCACGCACCCGTCCCGCGTGGCCCACGGGGGATGTCGCCTGCCTGGCCTACCGTGG
>DATITJ010000141.1:0-2037 GCA_035467935.1 Ornithinibacter sp. | reverse complement strand
CTGGACGAGTGGATGAACGCACGGGACGTGTCCCTGGTCTTCGCCGAGGTGAAGGACCCCGTGCGCACCAAGATCCAGCGCTACGAGCTCGAGCGCACGATCGACCCCGCCCACTTCTACCCCACGCTCGACGCGGCCGTCGCGGCCTACGTCGCGCAGACCGGGGAGACGTGGCGCGACCCCGAGGAGGAGCAGTGACCGACCGACACCACGACCAGACCGGGAGCCCCGGCCCGACCGGGCCCACGCGCACGCAGCAGGCCGCCGCCTGGCTTGCCTACCTGACCCTGGCCGCCGCCGTGGTCTACCTCCTCGTCGCGGCCGCACGCCGTTGGGAGGTGCTGCTCCTCGGCACCGCCTCGCTCGCCGTGCTCGTCGTGGCGGGGTGGTTCGCCGTGTCGCGACGCGGACGCACCCGGGTCCTCGCCCTGGTCGTCGCGGCTGCCGCCGTGGCCTCCTTCGCCGCCCTCATGCTCACCAACCACGCCGTCCGCGTGCTCGTGGTGGGGCTCCTGCTCACGGCCGCCTCGGCGGCGGCGGCGCGGGTCGCGCTGTCCCCGAGGCCCGCCGACCCGAGCGCGGCTCCCACCGCCCTGCCGGCGGAGCACGCGGTGCTCATCATGAACCCGAAGTCAGGGGGCGGGAAGGTCGAGCGGTTCGAGCTGGAGCGCCGGTGCCGGGAACGCGGCATCGAGCCCGTCGTGCTGGTCCCCGGCTCCGACCTGCTGGCCATCGCCGAGGATGCCGTGCGCCGCGGCGCCGACGTCATCGGCATGGCAGGGGGTGACGGCTCGCAGGCGCTCGTCGCGTCGGTCGCGAGCAGGCACCGCATCCCCTTCGTGGTGGTCCCCGCTGGCACGCGCAACCACTTCGCCCTCGACCTGGGGCTGGACCGTGCGGACGTCGTCGGGGCGCTGGACGCGTTCGAGGAGGGCGTCGACACGCTCATCGACCTCGCCGAGGTCAACGGCCGCGTCTTCGTGAACAACGCGTCCATGGGGCTCTACGCGAGGATCGTCCAGTCGGACGCCTACCGCGACGCCAAGGTCCACACGGCCGCCGACACCCTGCCCGACCTCATCGGCCCCGACGCCGCGCCCCTCGACCTGCGCTTCACGCTGCCCTCGGGCGAGCAGGCGACCTCCGCCGACCTCGTCCTGGTCTCGAACAACCCCTACCAGCTCTCGCACCTGCGGGGGGCCGCCACCCGACCGCGCCTGGACGGCGGGGGCCTGGGGATCGTCACGGTGCTCGTCGGGGGCGCGCTGGACGCCGAGCGGTTCGCCGCCCTGGAGGCTGCCGGCCAGGTGCGCCGGTTCCGCGGGTGGAACGAGTGGACCGCGCCGGACTTCGAGGTGACCTCGGCTGGACCCGTGGAGGTCGGGGTCGACGGGGAGGCGCTGACGATGGAGCCGCCGCTGCGGTTCTCGATCCGACCCGGCGCCCTCACCGTGCGGGTCACCCGAGCGGTGCTGTCGCGCACCCCCGCGCCGGCCGTGCACGTCACGTCGGCCCCGACCCTGGTGGCGCTGCGGAGCACGGCGCTGGGCCGACCGGCGGTGTCGTCGTGAGCGACACCCGACCCGTGGACCCCGCCGAGGAGCGCCTGGCGCGCCGGCTCCCGCAGGGAGCTGCGGGAACGCACCCGCTCGCCGCCCGGGTGTCCTCGATCCTGCAGACTCTCGGTCACGACGACCGCCTGGCCTACGCGGCCGTGGCGCGGACGGACACCCCCGCGATCGACGTCCCGCTGCGGCGGCTGTCGGGCTTCGCGGACCACTCGAAGCTGTGGTTCCTCATCGCCGCCGTGCTCGCCCTGTTCGGAGGCCGGACCGGGCGCCGGGCCGCCGTCAGGGGTGTGGTGGCCATCGGCGCCGCCTCGTTCGTCGTCAACCAGCCGATGAAGCTGCTCGGTGATCGCGACCGCCCCGACCGGGACGACTACGAGGTCCCCGACGACCGCCGGCTGCCGATGCCGACCTCGACGTCGTTCCCGTCGGGCCATTCGGCGTCGGCGGCGGCCTTCGCCGTGGCGGT
>DATITJ010000140.1:0-2210 GCA_035467935.1 Ornithinibacter sp. | reverse complement strand
GACGTAGAGCGGGGCCCAGTGCTCGGTGCGCGGGTGCGCCTCACGGGCGGCGGGCGCCCGGGCGAGGACGTCGAGCACGGCGTCGACGTCACCGCGGCCGACGGCCTCGGCCGCCCAGTGGTCGAACTCGGAGGACGCCGCCGGGGGCGTGCCGTCGGGGCCGGCGGTGGGGTCGAACCACGCGAGGTTGTGCGTCGTGAAACCCGAGCCGACGACGAGCACGCCCTCGTCGCGCAGGGGGGCGAGCCGCTCGCCGAGGGCGAAGAGGCGCTGCGGGTCGAGGGTGGGCATCGACAGCTGGAGCACGGGGACGTCGGCCTCGGGGAACATCTCCTTGAGCGGCACGTAGGCGCCGTGGTCGAGCCCTCGCGCGGGGTCCTGGTGGAGGGTCTCGCCGGCCCCGGAGAGCAGCCCGGCGACCGAGCGCGCCAGCCCGGGGGCGCCCGGGGCGTCATAGGTCACCTCGTAGTAGCGCTGCGGGAAGCCCCAGAAGTCGTGGAGCAGGGGGACGTCACCGGAGGTGGCCGAGACGGCGATCGGTGCCGTCTCCCAGTGCGCCGACACCATGAGCACCGCGCTCGGGCGGGGCAGGCCGCTCGACCACGAGGCCAGCTCGGCGGTCCAGCGCGCATCGTCGGCGAGCGGCGGCGCGCCGTGGCTGAGGTAGAGGACGGGCTGGCGATCGGTGGCGGTCGTGGTCATGCGGTGCTCCTCGGGTCCATTGTTGAAGATTCAACCACATCCCCGTCCGTCCGGTTCCCTCGACGTGGCGACCCATCCAATGGTGTCCTGAGGACGTGCCGTCCGTCACCCTCTCCGAGATCCGTCCCGACATCGAGGACGCCGTGCTCGCACTGCGCGTCTCCCCCGAGCAGGAGCAGTTCGTCACCGGCGTCGCCCGGTCCCTCGTCGACGCCGCGACCGAGCCCGAAGCGAAGCCGTGGATCCGCGCGGTCCTGGCCGACGGCATCCCGGTCGGCTTCGTCATGGTGAGCTGGGACGGGGCCCCGGAGCCCGGTGAGCCATGGGGGCCCCATTTCCTCTGGCGGCTCCTCATCGACTCCCGGTACCAGGGGCAGGGCCACGGTGCCGCGGCCGTGCGCCTGGTGGCCGACGCGGTGCGCGCCGGCGGCGGCGACACCCTGTTCACGAGCTGCGGGCGGGGCGAGGGCTCGCCCCAGCCGTTCTACGAGGCCCTCGGCTTCGTGCCGACCGGCGAGGTCGACTCCCACGGCGAGGTCCACCTCGCCCTCGACCTCACGGGGGGAGCCCGATGAGCGGGCCGACGTTCCTCGGCATCCACACCGGCTCCTTCTCGTCCCCGGCCGCGGGCAACCCCACGGTCGTCATGGTCGAGGCGGCCTACCGCCACCACGGCATCGACGCCCGGTACCTCAACTGCGAGATCCCGGTCGGCGCCCTCTCGGATGCCGTGGCCGGCGCCCGCGCGATGGGGTGGGCGGGGTTCAACTGCTCGCTGCCGCACAAGGTGGCCGTGATCGACCACCTCGACCTCCTCGCCGAGTCGGCCGAGGTGATCGGCGCGGTCAACACCGTCGTCGCCACCGACGGTGACCTCGTCGGCCACAACACCGACGGCCAGGGCTTCGTCGAGTCGCTGCGCACCGTCGTCGACCCCAACGGGCTCGACGTCGTCGTGCTCGGCGCCGGGGGAGCGGCCCGGGCGGTCGCCGTCGAGACCGCGCTCGCGGGCGCGGCCTCCGTCACCGTGGTCAACCGCAACGAGCGTCGTGGCGCCGAGCTGGCCCGCGTGGTCACCGCGGGCACCGGCGTCCCCGCGGCATTCGTGCCGTGGACCGGTGCGTATGCCGTGCCCGCCACCGCCGACGTCCTCGTCCAGGCCACGTCGGTCGGGTTCGGTGACGGCGACGCCCTCCCCGACCTCGACCTCGAGAGCCTGCGCGAAGGGCTCGTCGTCGCCGACGTCGTCGTCTCCCCGCCGCGCACGGCGCTCCTGCGCGCCGCCGGGACCCGGGGAGCGGTGACGCTCGACGGCCTCGGGATGCTCGTCGGGCAGGGTGCGCTCGCCGTGCGGCACTGGACCGGGGTCGAGCCCGACCGGGAGGTCATGCGGGCCGCGGCGGCCGCCGCGCTCGGCGTGTGAGCACCGGGTTTGCGCGAAAGCCCCACCCGGGCGCTACCGTCGGGTCGTCTCCACGTCGGAGCAGCGACGAATCCGCTGCACGTGG
>DATITJ010000139.1:0-6588 GCA_035467935.1 Ornithinibacter sp. | reverse complement strand
CACGACGTCTACCTCGACCTGTCGCAGGCACCGGCGTTCGGCCATGTCTCCGGCTGGACGCCGGAGCAGATGGATGCCGTGTTCGCCGAGCGCGGTGGCGACCCCGAGCGTCCCGGCAAGCGCCACCGGTTCGACCCGCTGCTCTGGCGCGCCGCCCGCGAGGGTGAGCCGTCATGGGACGACGAGGTGCTCGCCGCCGGCCGGCCCGGCTGGCACATCGAGTGCACGGCGATCTCGCTGGAGCACCTCGGGCACCCGTTCGACGTCAAGGGCGGCGGCAGCGACCTCGTCTTCCCGCACCACGAGATGAGCGCGGTGCAGGCCACGGCCCTCACCGGTGGCGACGTCTTCGCCCGGCACTACGTGCACCAGGCGATGGTCGGGTTCCACGGCGCGAAGATGAGCAAGTCCAAGGGCAACCTCGTGCTCGTGTCGCGGATGCGCGCCGACGGGGTCGACCCGATGGCGATCCGGCTCGTGCTGCTCGACCGGCACCACCTCACCGACTGGGAGTACAGCCCCGACCTGCTCGAGACCGCCATCGCACGGCTGGACCGCTGGCGCGAGGCGCTGTCGGTCAACCACGGCGCGGACGCCGCGTCGACGATCTCGGCGGTGCGCGCCGCCGTCGCCGACGACCTCGACACGCCGACGGCACTGGCCGCCGTGGACGCCTGGGCGCAGCGGACGCTCGCGGGGGAGTGGGACGACGCCGCGGCCCCGGGCCTGGTGGCACGCACGGTGGACGCCCTGCTCGGCGTCCGCCTCTGAAGCCCTAGGGCTCGTCGGTGCTGCGGCGGCGCAGGTAGCGCTCGAACTCCTTGGCGATGGCGTCACCGCTGGCCTCCGGGAGGTCGGCGGTGTCCTGCGCCTCCTCGAGCGACTCGACGTACTCCGCGACCTCGGCGTCGGACGAGGCGAGCTCGTTGATGCCGCGCTCCCACGCCCGGGCGTCCTCGTCGAGATCGGCGTGCTCGATCGGCGCGTCGAGGAGCTCCTCGATGCGGCTGACGAGCGCGAGCGTCGCCTTCGGGGACGGGCTGTGCCCGGCGTAGTGCGGCACCGCGGCCCACGCGGAGACCGATGGCACGCCGACCTGCGTCGCGGCATCCGCCAGCACCCCGACGATCCCGGTGGGACCCTCGTAGGTGCTCATCTCGAGGTCGTGGCGGTGCCGGGTGTCCTCGCTGTCGGACGTCGCCGACACCGGGATGGGCCGCGAGTGGGCGACGTCGGCCATGAGGGCGCCGAGCGTGATGACCATCGTGACGTCGGCGGCCTGGGCGAGCTCCATGAGCTCGATCGCGAACGCACGCCAGTGGAACGACGGCTCGACGCCCTGCACGAGCACGACGTCGCGCCCGAGCGAGGTGTTGGTCGCGACGAGCACCCGGGTCGTGCGCCAGCTGATCCGACGGCGGCCGTTCTCGAGCAGCACCCGTGGGCGGTTGACCTGGAAGTCGTAGTAGTCCTCGGGGTCCAGGGCCGCGACGACCTCGGCGTCCCAGATCTCGGCGAGGTGCTCGATGACGGCGCTGGCGGCCTCACCGGCGTCGTTCCATCCCTCGAACGCCGCGATCATGACCGCGTCGTGCAGCTCGGGCAGGTCTTCGAGCT
This sequence comes from Ornithinibacter sp., assembly GCA_035467935.1. Taxonomy (GTDB): domain Bacteria; phylum Actinomycetota; class Actinomycetes; order Actinomycetales; family Dermatophilaceae; genus Fodinibacter. The sequence continues at coordinate 4,971 of DATITJ010000139.1, read as the reverse complement.
CGATCACCGCGTCCTCCTGTCGTCAGAGCACCACCCTACGGCTCCCTAGACTCTTCACCCATGAGCCTCCCCGCAGCCGTCCTCTGGGACATGGACGGCACCCTCGTCGACACCGAGCCCTACTGGATCGCCGCGGAGCACGAGATCGTCGAGGAGCACGGCGGCACGTGGAGCGACGAGTTCGCCCACCAGCTCGTCGGCAACGACCTCCTCGTGTCGGCGACCTTCATCAAGGACAACTCCGCGGTGGAGTGGGAGCCCGAACGGATCATCGACGAGCTGCTCCTGAGGGTCATCGCCCGCGTGCGCGAGCACGTGCCGTGGCGGCCCGGCGCCCGCGAGCTGCTCGAGGCGCTGCGGGCGCAGGGCGTGCCGAGCGCGCTCGTCACGATGTCGTGGCGCTCGCTGGCGGATGCCGTGCTGGAGGCCCTGCCCGACGACACCTTCGCGGTGGTCGTCACCGGCGACGAGGTCTCGCACGGCAAGCCGCACCCCGAGCCCTACCGCGCGGCGGCGCGCCAGCTCGGCGTGTCGCCGCAGGACTGCGTCGCCATCGAGGACTCGCCGACCGGCGTTCGCTCGGCCGTGGCGGCCGGCGTGCCGACCCTCGCGGTGCCGCACGTCGTGGCCGTGCCGGAGATGGCGGGCGCCGTGCACCTCGACACGCTCGCCGGCCTGACGCCGCCGCGGGTGGCCGAGCTGGCCGGGCAGGCCCGGTCGTCCTCAGTCGTCGGCGGGGACGAGCGCGCCTGAGCTCGCGGGGTCGAGCGCGATCGCCGACGCGCCCTCGGGCAGCGGCGGCGGCGTGCCGCCCCAGGCCGGGCAGAGGTCGCGGAAGTCGCACCAGTCGCACAGCCGCGAGGTGCGCGGGCGCCAGTCGCCGGTCTGCGCGGCGCGGACCACGGCATCCCAGATGGCACGGATGTTGCGCTCGATGGCGAGCAGGTCGCGCTCGTCGGGGGAGTAGCGCACGACCTCGCCGTTGCCGAGGTAGACGAGCTGGAGCTGGCGGGGGATCTCGCCGTGGATGCGCCAGAGGACGAGCGCGTAGAACTTCATCTGGAACAGCGCCTTGGCCTCGAACAGCTCGCTGGGGGAGCGCCCGGTCTTGTAGTCGACGACCCGCATCGCGCCGTCGGGCGCGACGTCGAGCCGGTCGACGTACCCGCGCAGGGTCAGCCCGTCGACCTCGGTCTCGACGTAGAGCTCACGAGCGGCGGGCTCGAGCCGGGTGGGGTCCTCGAGGTCGAACCACTGCTCCACGAGCGTGCGGGCCGCGGCGAACCAGCTCTCGGGGGTGAGCTCCTCGTCGTCGTCGATCATGGCGGTGAGCTCGGGCCGCTCCTCGACGAGGGCGCTCCACCGCGGCTCGAGGAGGGCGACGGCGGCCTCGGGCGTGCGCTGCTCGGCCGGCAGGTCGAAGAGGTGCTCGAGCACGGCGTGCACGAGCGTGCCTCGGGCGGCGGCCGGGGACGGCGGCCCCTCGAGCTTGTCGATCGTCCTGAACCGGAACAGCAGCGGGCACTGCTTGAAGTCCGCGGCGCGGCTCGGGGACAGGGCGGGGGTCATGAGGCACACCGTATGCCGGGCCGCCGACACGCCGTCGCCGCCACCCCGCGGCGGGGGGGCCTGACCGCCTCCCACCCGACTCGCCGGTGACGCTGGTCTCCGCCCGCCACCCGGCATCCGCCGCGGTGCCACGATGGGCACGTGAGGTGGTCGCGCGAGCGGATGCCGCTGCTGCTCTTCCTCGGCTCGCTGGCCCTGCTCGTCGCTGGCGGCGTGGCGTGGCTGCTCGACGCCCCCGACACCGCCGAGTGGGCGTGGGTGGCCGGCACCGTGCTCGGCCTCGGGGTCTCGGTGGTGTGGACGGTCGGGGCCGTGCGGCGACGCCAGCCGTCGGTCGACGTCATCGCCGTGCTGGCGCTGGGCGGAGCACTGGCCGTGGGCGAAGCCTTCGCCGGCGCCATGATCACGGTGATGCTCACGTCGGGTCAGCTGCTCGAGGCCCGGGCCGCCGCCCGCGCCCGCCGTGAGCTGGGGCTGCTCGTCGCCCGCGCCCCCCGCACGGCCCGACGGCGCCGCGACGAGCGGGTCGAGGAGGTCCCCGTCGACGACGTCGTGCGCGGCGACCGGCTGGTCGTCGGCACGGGTGAGGTCGTGCCCGTCGACGGCCGGCTCGTGGGCTCCGGGGTGTTCGACGAGTCGGCCCTCACCGGCGAGCCGTTGCCGGTCGAGCGCCCGCCCGGCGACGAGGTGCGCAGTGGCGTCGTCAACGCCGGCGGCCCCGTCGACCTGCTCGCCACCTCGGTCGCGGCCGAGTCGACGTATGCCGGTGTCGTCCGCCTCGTCGAGCAGGCCCAGGCCTCCTCCGCCCCCTTCGTGCGCGCCGCCGACCGTGTCGCCCTGCTCTTCGTGCCGCTCACCCTGGCGCTCGCCGGCGCTGCCTGGGCGCTGGCCGGTGACCCGGTGCGGGCCGTGGCCGTGCTCGTCGTCGCCACCCCGTGCCCCCTCTTGCTCGCCGCCCCGATCGCGATCATGTCCGGCCTGTCCCGTGCGGCCCGGCGTGGTGTGGTCGTCAAGGGCGGTGGCGCGCTGGAGCGGCTGGCCGCCGGGCGGGTCGTGCTCTTCGACAAGACGGGCACGCTCACCCAGGGCCGGCCGACCGTCACCGGGGTCGTGACCGCCGGCCCCTACGTCGAGGCCGACACGCTGCTGCGGCTCGCTGCCTCCCTCGACCAGCTGTCGGCTCACGTCCTCGCCGACTCCGTCGTCGCCGCGGCCCGGCGCCGGGAGCTGGCGCTCACCGTGCCGAGCGACGTCGTCGAGGAGCACGGCTACGGCCTGCGCGGCACCGTCGACGGGCTCGAGGTGCGCCTGGGCAAGTCGTCGTGGATCGTCCCCGACCCGGCTCCGGCGTGGGTGCGCCAGGTGCGGCGGCGGGCCGACCTCGACGGGTCGATGACGGTCTTCGTCGCGGTCGACGGCGTGCCGGCGGGAGCCGTGCTGCTCGAGGACCCGATCCGCCCGGACGCCCCGCGGATGGTGCGCGCCCTGCGGGCGGCTGGGCTGGAGCGCGTCGTGCTGCTGACCGGCGACCGGGCCGACGTGGCAGGCACGGTGGGACGCATCGTCGGCGTCGACGCGGTGCTCGCCGACCGCGACCCCGCCGACAAGCTCGTGGCCATCCGCGAGGAGTCGCGCGCCGCCCCCACGATCATGGTCGGCGACGGGGTCAACGACGCCCCGGCCCTCGCCGCCGCGGGCGTGGGTGTCGCCCTGGCCGCGCGGGGCGCGACGGCGTCGTCCGAGGCGGCCGACGTGGTGCTCACCGTCGACCGCGTCGATGCCCTGGCCGACGCGGTCCTCATCGCCCGCCGGTCGAGAGCCATCGCCGTGCAGGCCGTCGTCGTCGGGATGGGCCTGTCGCTGGTCGCCATGGTCGCGGCCGCGGCGGGCCTGCTGCCCCCTGCCGCGGGCGCCGTGCTCCAGGAGGGGATCGACGTGCTCGCCATCGGCATCGCCCTGCGTGCCGTGCTCCCGGGCACCGTGCACACCCTCGCGCTGCCCGCCGGGGACATCGCGGTCGCGCGGCGGCTGAGGGCTGAGCACGACGCGGTGCTGCCCGCCGTCGAGCAGATCCGGGCCGTCGCGGACGCCCTGTCGACCGAGGGCACCGACCTGCGCCCGGCCCACCTCCTCCTCGAGCGCCTCGAGACCACCCTCGTGCCGCACGAGCGGGAGGAGGAACGGCTCCTCGTGCCCCTGGTGTCGCGGGCCCTCGGCGGCACCGACGCCACGGCGGCCCTGAGCCGCACCCACGCCGAGATCGAGCACCAGGTCGGCCGGCTGCGCCGCCTCCTTCAGCACGTCGACACCGAGCACGTCGACACCGCGGTCGTCGACGAGGAGGACGTCATCGAGCTGCGCCGGCTGCTCTACGGGCTCTACGCCGTGCTCCGCCTGCACAACGCGCAGGAGGAGGAGGGGGCCTTCGCCCTCATGCCCGCGCCTCAGTCCTCCGGCTGGTAGCCGAGGTTGGGGGCCAGCCACCGCTCGGCGGTGCGCAGGTCCCATCCCTTGCGGGCGGCATACGACTCCACCTGGTCGCGTCCGAGGCGGCCGACGACGAAGTACTGGCTCTCGGGGTGCGCGAAGTACCACCCCGAGACCGACGCCCCCGGCCACATGGCCATCGACTCGGTGAGCCTGATGCCGGTGCGCTCCTCGCCGCCGAGGAGCGCCATGAGCGTCTCCTTCTCGGTGTGCTCGGGGCAGGCGGGGTAGCCGGGGGCGGGGCGGATGCCGTCGTACTTCTCGCGGACCAGCTCGTCCATCGCCAGGTGCTCGTCGGGGTCGTAGCCCCACAGCTCGCGGCGGACCTTCTCGTGGAGGCGCTCGGCGAACGCCTCGGCGAGCCGGTCGGCGAGCGACTCGAGCAGGATCGCCGAGTAGTCGTCGTGGTCGGCCTTGAACGCGAGGATCCGGTCCTCGATGCCGAGCCCCGCCGTGACCGAGAAGGCACCGACGTGGTCGGCGATGCCGGTGCCCTTGGGCGCGACGAAGTCGGACAGGCACTTGTTGGCGACGCCGTCGCGGTGCTGCCCCTGCTGGCGCAGCCCGTGGAGCGTCGTGAGCACCGTGCTGCGCGCCTCGTCGGCGTAGACCTCGATGTCGTCGCCCACCCCGTGGGCCGGGAAGATGCCGACGACACCGCGGGCGGTGATCCAGTGCTCGCGCTCGATGAGGTCGAGCATCCGGGTGGCGTCGTCGAGGAGGGTGCGGGCCTCCTTGGCCGTGGCCGGGTTGTTGAGCACGTCGGGGTATCGCCCCTTGATCTCCCAGGCGAGGAAGAACGGCGTCCAGTCGATGTAGCGGCGCAGCTCACCGACCGGGAAGTCCTCCCACACCCGCGTGAACTGCGTGGCCGCCCGGTGCCAGTGCGAGTCGGTGGGGCCGGACCAGCGGTCG
>DATITJ010000138.1:0-2014 GCA_035467935.1 Ornithinibacter sp. | reverse complement strand
CACCGGCGCAGCTGGGCCGTGAGCTCCTCCGCGAGGTGGCCCCACCCGTCGACGACGACGTGCGCGAGGTCGCGCTCCCCGCCCATCGCACCCCCTGACATCCGTCCGACGCGCCCATCCTGCCGCCGGAGGAGGGCACGTGACGGTCGTCCACAGGCCGGGGACGGCGAACGGCCCCGGTCCCACGAGGGGGCCGGGGCCGTGCGAGCGGTGTGGGCTCAGGCCTTGCCGAGGATGCGGTTGAGGTTGGTGCCGCACACGGGGCACGTGCCCTTGGCCATCCGGCGGCCGTTCTCGGAGACGACGACCTTTCCCTCGGCCTCGCGCTTCTCCTTGCACTTGACGCAGTAGAACTCGCCCTTGTAGGTCTCGTCAGCCATGACAGGTCTCCTTGGTGTCGACCACGGCCTGTGCGGCCGCGTCGATGCGGTGGTGCCGCTGGCGCGGCCTGGACGCGTCAACCCTAGCCACGCCGAGCACGATCTCGCTCGTGACGCGCCCGCCACCCCCCGGGTGCCGCGGGCCCATGCGCCCCACCTGCACCATCCGTAACAGAAGGTGCTCAGGCCTAGGCTCGTGCCCGTGAGCAGCGAGGACGTCGAGGTCCGCCGCAGCCGCCGGCGACGGCGCACCGTGAGTGCGTACCGCGAGGGCGGCCGCACCGTCGTGCTCATCCCGGCGTCGTTCTCGGCGGCCGAGGAGGAGCGCTGGGTCGAGCGGATGCTCGTGCGCCTCGAGGCCGGGGACCGTCGCCGCGACGCGACCGACGAGACCCTCGCGGCCCGCGCCGCCCGGCTCTCGAAGCGCTACCTCGGGGGCCACGCGCGGCCCACGAGCGTGCGCTGGGTGTCGACGATGGGGCGGCGCTGGGCGTCGTGCACGCCCGCGGAGGGCACGATCCGCGTCTCCGACCGCCTGCGCGACGTGCCCGAGCACGTCCTCGACTACGTCCTGCTCCACGAGCTGGCCCACCTGCTCGTGGCCGGCCACGGCCCGGCGTTCTGGCGGCTCCTCGCGTCCTACCCCCGGCTCGACCGGGCCCGGGGCTTCCTCGACGGGCTCGCCCACGCCGAGGGACTGCCGCCCGGCGACGACCCGGTCGACGGCGCACCCGACGACTGAGGACCTCACGACCGGTGGGTCAGCCGGCGCGCACGGCCTCCCGGGCGAGGGACACCAGTGGCGTGAGCTCGGTGCGCGTGCCCGCGGGCAGCGCGTCGACCGGCCACCAGCGCACGTCGTGCGACTCCTCGCTCACCCGGGCGCTCGCACCTTCCGGCGCCACCGCCGCGTAGCGCACGTCGAGGTGCTCGCGGCAGCGTCCGAACGCCCCGACGAGCACGTGCCGGTCGAGCTGCACGGGGTGGGGGAGCGGCTCGAGGTCCTCGATGCCGGACTCCTCGCGGGCCTCGCGCCGGGCGGCCGCCCACAGCGAGGTGTCACCGGGCTCGAGGTGCCCCCCGAACTGGAACCACTCGCCGGCCCGCCTGTGCAGCGTGAGCAGCACGCGCTCGCCGCTCGGGTCGAGCACGAGGCACGACGCGGTGAGGTGGGCGGGCGGCCCGGCCCTGGCCACGGCGTCGGGGTGCTTCGCGAGGTGCTCGAGACAGGCCGTGCGCAGCCGCGACGGGGTTGCGCCCGGCGGTGTCCAGTCCCGAAGCACCCGCAGCGCATCGGCGTGGAGGTGGGCGTATGCCGTCGCGACGGCGGGGTCGGCCACGTGCACCTCGGCCGGTGCCACCGGCCCGCCGGGCAGGGCATCCCTCACGCAGGGTCCTCGCCGCGCAGGATGCGGTCGAGCTCGGCGTCCATGGCGTCGGTCTCGGGGCGGGCCGAGCGCTCGACGTAGCCCAGGGGGTCGTCGAGGTCGGCGGTGCCGGGAGCGAGGTCGGGGTGGCGCCAGGCGGCGTCCCGGGCCGCTGCGCCGCCGACGTCCTCGAGGGCTGCGAAGAGGTTCGCGGCGTCGCGCAGGCGGCGAGGGCGCAGCTCGAGGCCGACGAGGGCGCCGAACGCC
>DATITJ010000137.1:0-4920 GCA_035467935.1 Ornithinibacter sp. | reverse complement strand
CGGCGCCGAGCCCGCTCCCCCGACGCGCGGGCGGCACCGGCCGCCAGGGTCCCTCGTCGTGTGGCCATCAGCCGTTCCTCCCCGTGCCGAGCGCCCGGAGCACGACCTGGCTCGCCGAGCCGGCGACGCCGCTGACGGCATCCCCGACGATCGCGGCCGCCGGCACGGCGGGGCCGACGGTGCGCGCGAAGTCCTTGAAGGCCCCGCGCGAGGTGAACCGCGGCTCGATGTCGAGCACCGTGCGCATCCGGGAGGTGTCGAGCCCTCGCCCGAAGGCGAGGTAGGACATCTGGTCGGCCGAGAAGTCGGCCAGCCCGAGCCGCTTGGCGAACCCGCCGACGATGCCGGCGGACTGCAGCGGCAGCGGCAGCACCGGGCGGCCGACCATCGCGGCCGCCTGGAGGACGGTGACGACGCCGTCCCCGGCGAGGTTGACCACACCCGTCGCGGCGCCGGTGGTGGCGCGGGCGAGCGCCTCGATGGCGTCGTCCTCGTGCATGAACTGCATGCGCGCGTCGTAGCCGAGCGGCACGGGGATGACGGGGAGGTTGAAGTAGTCGGTGATCGACGTGCGGATCCTCGGCCCGATGATGTTGGCGAAGCGCAGCGTGAGGATCTCGGTGTCGGGCCGGCGCCGGGCGAACCCGCGCACGTAGCCCTCGACCTCGATGGAGTCCTTGCCGAAGCCCCCCGAGGGCGTGCGCCTGGCGCCCATGTCCTCGGTGAACATCGCGGGGTCGCGCGACGTGGAGCCGTAGACGGCGGCCGAGCTCTTCACGACGAGACGCCGCACCGTGCGGGACTTCTGGCAGGCCGCGAGGAGCTGCATCGTCCCGATGACGTTGATCTCCTTCTGCGGGGTGCGCCCCCCGACGAAGGTCGGCGTCGCGATGACGTTCATGTGCACGACGGTGTCGACGCCGGCGGTCTCGATGACCCTGGCGATCATCGGGTTGCGGATGTCGGCCCGCACGAACTCGACGTCGCCGATGTCGTGCCCGGGCGGGATGACGTCGACCCCGACGACCCGCGAGACCGAGGGGTCCTTGCTGAGCCGGCGCGCGAGGAGGCCCCCGAGGTACCGGGACACCCCGGTCACGAGCACCACTGACGCCACGCCCTGCTCCTTCACGTCGAAACGGTCACCCCGACCCTACCCAGTGCCCCACCGCGGTGCCGGCGCGCCCGACGTGCGTCCTGCCCACCGACGACAAAGGCCCCCGGGTGCGGGGACCTTTGAAGTGCTGTTCTGGTGACTCGAGGTCACTTCTTGTTGCGGCGCTGGTGGCGCGTCTTGCGAAGGAGCTTGCGGTGCTTCTTCTTCGCCATGCGCTTGCGCCGCTTCTTGATCACTGAACCCATGGGATGTCCTCGTGGCTTTGGCTGGTGCGTCTCGTGCGGCTGCCCACCCTACCGGCACGCGCGCGCCGGTCCCAAACCGCCGTCGGCACGGCATCCGGTACCGACAGCCCACGAGGGGCGGCCCGCCGTGCGGGCCGCCCCTCGGGACGTGGTGGGCGCTGAGTGTCACGCGGTGTCGACGAACGAGCTGCGCAGGTAGGTGTGCACCTCGTCCTCCGGGACCCGGAAGGACCGGCCGACGCGGATCGCCGGGAGCTCCCCGGCGTGGACCATGCGGTAGACGGTCATCTTCGACACCCGCATGATCGCGGCGACCTCGGCGACGGTGAGGAACCGCACCTCCCCGAGCTGACGCTCCGTGGACATCGTGACCTCGATCTTCTGCTCGTCCCCAGCGCCGGGACACCCCGGCATGTCGCCTGTTGACGTGCAAGCGCAACCATAGGGGCAGTTGTGACGACTGGGGAAGGGATTGGACGACATTCGTCCGCCTGTCCAGCCGACACGCCGAACGTCCGAGGGCGAATTTCGTTGAACGGGTGTGGTCAGTCGAACCAGGCGTCGAGCCCGTGGTGGCTGAACACGGCCTGGCGGGCGGCCAGGATGGCCCGGTCGACGGGGTTCTCCGGCGTGTGGCCCATGCTCCAGGGCTGGACCCAGATCGGCAACCGGTCGAGGGGGAGGTCGCCCATCCGGTTCGGCGCGTGCCGCCCGAACGTCCGCTGCACGTGCTCGAGCCACTCGGCCGGCACCGGGGTGTCGGCGGACACCGGCACGTGGGCGGCGATCGCCGTGAGGTGGGCCCACGAGCGCGGCACGACGTCGACGAGCTCGTAGCCCCCACCGCCCAGGGCGACCCACTTGCCACCCGAGACCTCGTGCGCGAGGTCGTGCAGCCCCTCGTGCGCCCGGCGCTGGGCGTCGACGGTGATGGCGAGGTGCGCGAGCGGGTCGTGCAGGTGGGTGTCGCACCCGTGCTGGGTCACGAGGACGTCGGGGGCGAAGGCGCGCACGAGCGGCGGCACGACCGAGTCGATGGCCCGCAGCCATGCGGCATCCGCGGTGCCGGGGGGGAGGGCGACGTTGGCGACCGTGCCCCGCGCCCCGGGTCCGCCGATGTCGGCGGGCCAGCCGGTGCCGGGGAAGAGGTGCTGACCGCTCTCGTGCACCGAGATCGTCAGGACGCGGGGGTCGTTCCAGAACATCCGCTCGACGCCGTCACCTTGGTGGACGTCGATGTCGACGTACGCCACCCGCTCGGCGCCGTGGTCGAGGAGCCACTGGATGCCGACGCCGATGTCGTTGTAGATGCAGAAGCCGGCCGCGTGGGTGCGCATCGCGTGGTGCAGGCCGCCGCAGTAGTTCACCCCGTGCTCGGCCTCGCCCTGCCAGACACGACGGCAGATGTCGAGGGTGCCCTGGGCGATGCGGGCCGAGGCCTCGTGCATCCCCGCGAAGGCCGGGTCGTCCTCGGTGCCGAGCCCGCGCATGCCGTCGGCGGACGCCGGGTCCTTCGAGGCGCGGCGCACGGCGTCGATGTAGTCGCGGTCGTGGACGGTGGCCAGGGTGTCGTCGTCGGCGACGTCCGGGGACAGGAGGTCGACGTGGTCGAGCACGCCGAGCGACCTCAGCAGACGCGTCGTGAGGTCGAGGCGCACGGGTCCCATCGGGTGGGTGGGGCCGAAGTCGTACGCGGTGAACGACTCGTCCCAGACGACGCTCGTCCGTGGGGCCATGTCTGCACGCTACTCGCCACCGCGCGCGTGGCAGGCTGGGCCCCCACGAGTACCGCGGAGAGAGGCATCACGATGGGCTGGAGCAACTCCCACGACGACGAGGTCCTCGTCATCGGCCTCGGGCGGTTCGGTGCGGCGGCCGCCCTCGAGCTGCGGCGCCTGGGGCACCGGGTCACGGCGATCGAGAAGGACGGCTTCCTCGCCGAGAAGTTCCTCGGCCGGATCAGCCACGTCGTCCACGGCGACGCCAGCGACGTCCAGGTGATCCAGGACGTGAAGCCCCAGCGCTTCCCGAAGGCCGTCGTCGCCATCGGCTCCTCGGTCGAGGCGTCGGTGCTCGCGTGCGCCAACCTCGTCGACGTCGGCATCCCCGACATCTGGGGCAAGGCCCTCTCCCCCGCGCACGGCCGCATCCTCGACCGGATCGGCATCCACCACATCGTGCGGCCGGAGGCCGACACCGGCCGACGCGTCGCGCACCTGCTCGGCGGCCGGATGCAGGAGTACATCGAGTTCGACGACGGCTTCGCGATCGTCAAGATGCGCCCGCCGACCGAGGCCATCGGCTTCACGCTCGAGCAGAGCTCGATCCGCAGCAAGTACGGCGTGACGATCGTCGGCGTCAAGGCGCCGGGCGAGGACTTCACGTATGCCGTGCCCTCGACCAAGGTGTCGGCGCACGACACGCTCATCGTCAGCGGGCCGACGACACTCATCGAGCGCCTGGCCGCCCGCCCCTGACCGGCATCCCCCGTTTCCCGCCCCGTGGGCGACCCTCACGACCGCACCCCTGGGGTTCCGGTGCTCACCTGGTGGTCGGGGCGTCGAGGCCGCGCGGGTCAGAAGTGCGCGATGCCCCCACGGTCGCCCGCGAGCGGGAGCGTCATCGCGAGCTCCTCCTCGCCGTCGTCCTCGGAGACGACGCGCATCGGGCGCCGCTCGGCGGTGGGGCGGAACCCGAACCCGCTCGCGAACGCGACCGCCCGGCCGTTGTCCGTGCCGACCCAGTAGTGCAGCTGGCGCCGGCCCGACTCCGCGGCGGCGCGGGCGCCGGCCCGCACGAGCGCCGTCGCGACGCCGGTGCCCCGGGCCTCGGGGCTCACCCACAGGCCGAAGAGCTGGGCCGTGTCGGGCTGGTCCTCGTCGGCGGGGCCGACGCTGGCGATGCCCACGGGAGCGCCGTCACGCTCGGCGAGCAGGCGGGTCGAGCGCTCCATCCGGGCGCGCCAGAAGCTCTCGGGCTCGGCCGACTCGTCGTCGTGCGTCGCGACGAAGGCCTGGGGGGAGTCGCGGAGCGCGGTCAGGCGCACGGAGCGGTAGCGCTCCCAGTCGTCGACCCCCAGCGTGCGCACCGTGATGTCACTCATGGCGGTCACTCTCCCACGGGCCCACCGGTGCTCGGCAACCCGGGGAGGGTGAACAGCAGGATCACGGCACGAGGTCGAGCACCAGCGTCTGCTCGGTCACGGACTCGTCCCAGGGCATCACCCCGACCTGCCCGGTCGGGGTGAAACCGAGCCGGGCGTAGAACGCCGCGGCCCGGGTGTTCTCGTGCGCGACATCGAGGACGGCCCGGCGGAAGCCACGGGTCACGGCCGCCGCGAGCGCCGCCTCGACGAGCCGCCGGGCGACGTCGGTGCCTCGCGAGGCGGTGGCGACCCACATGCCCACGAGGACCACCTCGTCGGCGGGCTGCTCAGGGTCGTGCCAGATCCCGACCGTGCCCACCGGGCGGTCGCCGTCGAGCGCCCTCCACGTCGCCGGTGCGTCGGGCCCGCACCGGTCGCGCCACTGCTGGTCGGTGCGGTCGGCCGCCGCGGCA
>DATITJ010000136.1:0-5692 GCA_035467935.1 Ornithinibacter sp. | reverse complement strand
GGCCGCGGCCCTGGACGGCCAGGAGGTGGTCACCGTCGAGGGCCTGGGCGCTCCTGACGACCTCCACCCCGTGCAGCACGAGATGGCCGTGCGCGGCGGGTCGCAGTGCGGCTACTGCACCCCGGGGTTCGTCTGCGCGATGGCGGCGGAGTACTACCGCGCCGACCGCCACCCGGGCTCGGGACCGAGTGCTGCGGCCACGACCCGGGGCGCCCCCGCGGCTGGGGGGACCCCGCCGGCCGGGGACGACGACCTTCGCGACCACGAGCACGGCCCCAACGGGTTCGACCTGCACGCCCTGAGCGGCAACCTGTGTCGGTGCACCGGCTACCGCCCGATCCGCGACGCCGCGTTCGCCCTGACGCAGCCGCCCGACGACGACGAGCTCGCGGACCGCACGGCCCGGCCCGCACCGGCTGCGGCCCGCACGCGGTTGCGGGGCGCGACCGGGGTGTTCGAGCGCCCGGCCGACCTGGCCCACGTGCTGGCCCTGCTCGGCGAGCACCCCGACGCCGTGCTCGTCGGCGGCTCCACCGACTGGGGCGTCGACGTCAACCTGCGCGGCAGCCGGGCTCCGGTCGTCGTCGGCATCGACCGGGTGCCCGAGCTGCGGGGGCTGCGCGTGGGCGACGACGGCGTCGAGATCGGCGCCGCCCTGACCCTCAGCGAGGTCGAACGCGGCCTCGCCGGCCGGGTCCCGCTGCTCGACGAGCTGTTCGCGCAGTTCGCCTCACGCCTGATCCGCAACGGCGCCACGCTGGGGGGGAACCTCGCCACCGCGTCGCCCATCGGGGATGCCGCGCCGGCCCTGCTCGCGCTGGAGGCCGCGGTCGTGCTCGCCTCCGCCGACGGCGACCGCGAGGTGCCGCTCGCCGACTACTTCACCGGGTACCGGCAGACGGTCCGGCATCCGGGTGAGGTGATCCGTGCCGTGCGGGTCCCGTTGCCGCTCAGCGGGGTCGTGGCGTTCCACAAGGTCGCCAAGCGTCGCTTCGACGACATCTCGAGCGTGGCCGTGGGCATCGCCCTCGACGTCCGCGACGGGGTGGTCGTGCGGGCCCGGATCGGGCTCGGCGGCGTGGCCGCCACCCCGGTGCGGGCGGTCGACACCGAGGCCGCGCTCGAGGGCCGGCCCTGGGCGGCGGAGGTGGTCCGTGCGGCGGCCGACGTGCTGCGCTCCGAGGGCACGCCCATCGACGACCACCGGGCCAGCGCGGCATACCGCTCCGCCATGCTCGGCACAGCGCTGCCCAGGCTGTACGCCCGCACGACGGCAGCGGAGGTGGGCGCATGAGCTCCCTGTCCGAGAGGCCCATGAACGCCACTGTGGGACAGCAGGTTCCGCACGAGTCTGCCTCCCTCCACGTCACCGGTGCCGCGCTCTACACCGACGACCTCGTCGGCCGGACGGCCGGCGTGCTGCACGCTCACCCGGTGCAGGCACCGCACGCCCACGCCCGGGTCACGGCCCTGCGCACGGCACCGGCCCTCGCGGTGCCCGGGGTCGTGCGCGTGCTCACCGCAGTTGACGTGCCGGGCGTCAATGACTCCGGGGTGAAGCACGACGAGCCGCTCTTCCCGAGCGAGGTGATGTTCCACGGGCAGGCGGTGTGCTGGGTGGTCGGCGAGACGCTCGAGGCGGCCCGGCTCGGGTCGCTCGCCGTCGAGGCCGACTACGAGCCGCTGCCCGCGATCGTCACCGTGGGCGAGGCGATCGCCGCCGACAGCTACCAGGGCGGGCGGCCGCTCCTGGAGCGCGGTGACGTCGACGCGGCGTTCGACGGCGGGGCCCGGGTGTTCAGCGGCGAGCTCGACCTCGCGGGGCAGGAGCACTTCTACCTCGAGACCCACTGCTCGCTCGCGCAGGTCGACGAGTCGGGCCAGGTCTTCGTCCAGTGCAGCACGCAGCACCCCACCGAGACGCAGGACATCGTGGCCCACGTGCTCGGCGTGCCCAGCCACGCGGTGACCGTGCAGTGCCTGCGCATGGGCGGTGGGTTCGGCGGCAAGGAGATGCAGCCCCACGGGTATGCCGCGGTCGCCGCCCTCGGGGCGCGGCTCACCGGCCGCCCGGTGCGGCTGCGGCTCACCCGAGCCCAGGACATGACGATGACGGGGAAGCGGCACGGGTTCCACGCGCAGTGGCGGGCAGCCTTCGACGGCGAGGGCCTGATCCAGGCGCTCGACGCGACGCTGACCTCCGACGGCGGCTGGAGCCTGGACCTGTCCGAGCCGGTGCTGGCGCGCGCCCTGTGCCACGTCGACAACGCCTACTGGATTCCCGCCGTCCGCGTGCACGGCCGGATCGCGCGGACCCACAAGACCTCGCAGACGGCCTTTCGCGGGTTCGGCGGGCCGCAGGGGATGCTCGTCATCGAGGACGTCCTGGGCCGGTGCGCGCCACTGCTCGGGATCGACCCGGTCGAGCTGCGCCGCCGCAACTTCTACGCCGAGGGGCAGAGCACGCCCTACGGCCAGCCGGTGCGCCACCCCGAGCGGATGGTCAGCTGCTGGGAGCGTGTGCTCGCCTCGGCCGATGTCGCGCGCCGGCAGGCCGAGATCGGCGTGTGGAACGCCACCCACGAGCACGCCAGGCGGGCCCTGGCCGTGACACCGGTGAAGTTCGGCATCTCGTTCAACTTCACGGCGTTCAACCAGGCCGGCGCGCTCGTGCACGTCTACAAGGACGGCTCGGTGCTCGTGACCCACGGCGGCACCGAGATGGGCCAGGGGCTGCACACCAAGATGCTCCAGGTCGCGGCGACCGCGCTCGGCGTGCCCCTGGCCACCGTTCGCCTCGCGCCGACGCGCACTGACAAGGTGCCCAACACCTCGGCGACGGCGGCGAGCTCGGGCGCCGACCTCAACGGCGCCGCCGTCAAGGACGCCTGCGAGCAGGTGCTCGACCGCCTGCGCCCGGTCGCGGCCGAGCGGCTCGGGGTCGGGTCGGGCGCCGTGCGCTTCGACGGCGGTCTCGTCACGGCATCCGGCTCCGACGCCTCGGTCGCGTGGGGGGACCTCGTCAACCAGGCGTACTTCCAGCGCGTGCAGCTCTGGGCAGCGGGCTTCTACCGCACCGAGGGCCTGCACTGGGACTCCACCGCCATGCACGGGTCGCCCTTCAAGTACTTCTCCTACGGCGCCGCCGCGACCGAGGTGGAGGTCGACGGGTTCACCGGGGCCCACCGCACCCGTCGTGTCGACATCGTCCACGACGTCGGCGACAGCCTCTCGCCGCTCATCGACGTCGGGCAGGTCGAGGGCGCGTTCGTGCAGGGCGCCGGGTGGCTGACCCTGGAGGACCTGCGCTGGGACGAGGGCGGCGGGCCGGAGCGAGGACGCCTGGAGACGCGGTCGGCGAGCACCTACAAGCTGCCCAGCTTCTCGGAGATGCCCGAGGACCTCCGCGTCGAGCTGCTCGCGCACGCCCACGAGGACGGTGCCGTCTACGGCTCCAAGGCCGTCGGAGAGCCCCCGCTCATGCTCGCCTTCTCGGTGCGCGAGGCGCTGCGCCAGGCCGCGGCGGCCTTCGGCCCACCCGGCACGAGCATCCACCTGGCCTCGCCCGCCACCCCCGAGGCGGTGTGGTGGGCGATCGAGGAGGCCCGGCACCGGTCCGGGCACGGCCACCCCGGTGAGGGCGCTCCCGGTGTCGCACCCGACCAGCCCGCCCTCGACGACCGCCCGCTGCGACCCCACTCCGAGCGCGCGGCGCGCTCCCCCGAGAGCCGGGTCTGACGTGCACTGGCTGGATGCCGTGCAGCGGCTGCGCATGGACCGCCGCCCCGGCGTGCTCGTGACCGTCGCATCGGTGCGCGGTCACGCCCCGAGGGAGGCCGGAGCCAAGATGGTCGTGGCCGCGGAGGCGACCTGGGCCAGTATCGGCGGCGGCAACCTCGAGGCCACCGCGGTCTCTTGCGCCAGGCGGATGCTGGCCGACGACGCCACGGCCCCCGAGGAGCTGACGATCTCCCTGAGCGACCGGGCCCGCACCGAGCACGGCCGGCAGTGCTGCGGCGGGGAGGTGACGGTGCTCCTCGAGCCCCTGGCCGTCGCCTCGGCCGTCGCGGTGTTCGGGATCGGCCACGTGGGCCTCGAGCTGGCGCGGATCCTCGCCCGGCACGACCTCGAGCTTCACCTCGTCGACTCACGGGCCGAGCAGCTGACCCCCGAGCGCCTCGCTCCACTGCACGACGCGGTCGCGCACGTGCACGTGCACCACGCGGTGCTGCCCGAGCTCGTTCTGGGCGAGGTGCCCCGCGGCACGCACGTGCTCGTCATGACCCACGACCACGCCGAGGACGCCGCGCTCTGCGACGCCGCCCTGCGCTGCGACCACCTCGGCACCATCGGGCTGATCGGCTCCTCGGCGAAGGCGAGCCGCTTCCGTGGCAACCTCGCGGCAGCCGGGCACGCGGCGGAGGCGATCGCCCGGGTCCGCACCCCGGTCGGTCTGCCCGAGCTCACCGGCAAGGAACCCGCCGTCATCGCCGTGGGGGTCGCGGCCGACCTCCTGCGCACCGTCGCGCGTGAGCGGGTCGCGGGACGCCGGCGGGAACAGCGCGCCGGCTCCTGAGGCGCCGCGGCCACGCCGGGTGCCGCCCGCCCGGCGTGCCGTGGGGCCGGGCTCCAGCGGAACCCGGCCCCACGGCATACCGACCCCTCAGACCTGGACGGGGTGCTGCTCCTTCGCAGGCGCCGAGTCCGGGTCGTTGTCGTCCCCGAAGGCGATGTTCTTGCTCTTGGAGTACGCGACGGCCGCCGCGACGATGACGAACGCGACTGCCGCGATGCCGTAACGGATCGGGTCCGAGGCATCCTCGCCGATGGTCAGGGCGACGATCGCCGGCGCGATGAGCACCGACACGAGGTTCATCACCTTGAGCAGCGGGTTGATGGCCGGACCGGCGGTGTCCTTGAACGGGTCGCCGACGGTGTCGCCGATGATCGTCGCAGCGTGGGCCTCGGAGCCCTTGCCGCCGTGGGCGCCGTCCTCGACGATCTTCTTCGCGTTGTCCCACGAGCCACCGGAGTTGGCGAGGAAGACCGCCATGAGCGCGCCGGAGCCGATGGCACCGGCGAGGAAGCCGGCGAGCGGGCCGATGCCGAGGCCGAAGCCGACCGCGACGGGCATGAGCGCCGCCAGCAGACCCGGTGTCGCGAGCTCGCGCAGCGAGTCGCGGGTGCAGATGTCCACGACGCGGCCGTACTCGGGCTTCTCGGTGTAGTCCATGATCCCGGGGTGCTCGCGGAACTGGCGACGGACCTCGAAGACGATCGCGCCGGCGGCCCGCGTCACCGCGTTGATGGCCAGACCCGAGAAGAGGAAGACGACCGCCGCGCCGATGAGCACGCCGACGAGCACGCTGGGCGTGACCACCGACAGGTCGAACATCAGCTGGATACGACGCGAGGGCTCCTCGGTCAGGCCGCCCGCGTCGGCGATGCGCTGCACCTCGGTCTGCCAGGCGTCGCTGTAGGAGCCGAAGAGCGCCGTGGCCGCCAGGACCGCCGTCGCGATCGCGATGCCCTTGGTGATGGCCTTGGTCGTGTTGCCGACCGCGTCGAGCTCGGTGAGGATCTTCGCGCCCTCGCCGTCGACGTCGCCCGACATCTCGGCGATGCCCTGGGCGTTGTCGGAGACCGGCCCGAAGGTGTCCATCGCGACGATGACGCCCACCGTGGTGAGCAG
>DATITJ010000135.1:0-6803 GCA_035467935.1 Ornithinibacter sp. | reverse complement strand
GCTCGCCGAGATCCGCGACACGCTCGAGGCGTTCGGGGTGCAGTTCGACGTCTTCTTCTCCGAGTCCGAGCTCCATGACGGAGGGGCCGTGGCCAGCGCGGTCGCACGGCTGCGCGAGCAGGGCCACGTCTTCGACGAGGGCGGTGCCGTGTGGCTGCGCACGACCGACTTCGGTGACGACAAGGACCGGGTCATGATCCGGGCCGACGGCGAGCCCACCTACTTCGCCGCCGACGCCGCTTACTACCTCAGCAAGAAGGACCGCGGCTTCGACGAGAAGATCTACCTCCTCGGCGCCGACCACCACGGCTACATCCACCGACTCAAGGCCATCGCGGCCTGCGCCGGCGACGACCCGCAGCACCACATCGAGGTGCGCATCGGCCAGCTCGTCAACCTCGGCGGCGCCAAGCTCAGCAAGCGGGCCGGCAACATCATCGAGCTGCGCGACCTCATCGGCTGGATCGGGGTGGATGCCGTCCGCTACAGCCTTGCGCGATACCCCGCCGACAGTCCGCTGTCGCTGGACGGTGAGGAGCTGCGCAAGCAGACCAACGACAACCCCGTCTTCTACGTGCAGTACGCCCACGCCCGCACGGCCAGCGTCGCGCGGCTCGCGGGGGAGGACGGCGTGCACCGCGCCGACGGGTTCGACGCGGCGCTGCTCACCGACCCCACCGAGGCCGCGCTGCTCGCGGTGCTCGGCGACTTCCCCCGGGTGGTGGCCCAGGCCGCGCACCTGCGCGAGCCGCACCGGGTCGCGCGCTACCTCGAGGAGCTCGCCGGCCGCTTCCACAAGTGGTACGACACCTGCCGCGTGCGGCCCGTGAACGCCGACGAGGAGGTCACCGACCTCCACCGCAGCCGGCTGTGGCTCAACGACGCGACCCGGCAGGTGCTCGCCAACGGACTCGACCTCCTGGGCGTCAGCGCCCCCGAGCGGATGTAGGGAGCCGCCACCGATGCGTGCGCACGAGGCCGGCGCCCTCCACGCCGAGGGCTACGGCGGCCCCCCGCTCTACCTGCCCGCGCCCGGCGACGTCATGGAGCTGCTGCCGCAGCTCTGGCCCGAGACCATTGGCCGTGACGACGACGGCCGGCTCACCGTCGGCGGCGTCGACGTCGTGACGCTCGCCGCGGAGCACGGCACCGCGGCATACGTGCTCGACGAGGACGACTTCCGCTCCCGCGCCAGGGACTTCCGCGACAGCTTCACCACGGCATTCGCACCCCTGGCGGGTGCCGACGTCTACTACGCGGGCAAGGCGTTCCTCTGCACGGCGGTGGCCCGCTGGGTCGCCGAGGAGGGCCTGCACCTCGACGTCTGCACCGGGGGCGAGCTCGCCGTCGCGCAGCGTGCGCGGTTCCCCGCGGAACGGATCGGCTTCCACGGCAACAACAAGACGGTCCCCGAGATCCACCAGGCGCTGGCGTACGGCGTCGGGCGCATCGTCGTGGACTCGTTCCAGGAGATCGACCGCGTCGCCGCGGTCGCGCAGGACCTCGGGGTCGTCGCGCCGGTCATGGTGCGCGTCACCGTCGGCGTCGAGGCGCACACACACGAGTTCATCGCGACCGGCCACGAGGACCAGAAGTTCGGCTTCAGCCTCGCCGGGGGACAGGCCGATCAGGCCGCTCGCCGCGTCCTGGCCCGCCGCGACGTCCTCGACCTGCGCGGGCTGCACAGCCACATCGGCAGCCAGATCTTCGACACCGGCGGCTTCGAGATGGCGGCCCACCGGCTTGTCGGCCTGCACGCCCGCATCGCCGAGGAGCACGGCCACCACTGCCCCGAGATCGACCTCGGTGGCGGCTACGGCATCGCCTACACCTCGCAGCACACCCCGTTGACGGTCGCGACGCTCGCCGAGGAGATGGCCGGCATCGTCGAGCGCGAGCTCAAGGCGGTGGGCGAGGGCGACGCCCCACACCTGCCGCGTGTCTCGGTCGAGCCGGGCCGGGCCATCGTCGGCCCGAGCACGTTCACCCTCTACGAGGTCGGCACCGTCAAGGAGGTCGAGGTCGGGGGCGGGCACTCGCGGACCTACGTCTCGGTCGACGGCGGGATGAGCGACAACGCGCGCCCCGCGCTCTACGAGGCCAACTACTCCTGCACCCTCGCGAGCCGTCGGTCGGATGCCGCGCCGCGCCTGTCCCGCGTCGTCGGCCGGCACTGCGAGAGCGGCGACATCGTCGTGCTCGACGAGTACCTCCCGGCCGACGTCGCGCCCGGCGACCTCCTCGCCGTGCCCGGCACCGGCGCCTACTGCCGGAGCCTGTCGAGCCAGTACAACCACACCCCGCGGCCCCCCGTCGTCGCCGTCCGTGGAGGCCGCAGCCGGGTCCTCGTGCGTCGTGAGACCATCGAGGACCTGCTCGCCCTCGACGTGGCGGACGCGTGAGGTACGAGATCGAGGAGCTGAACCCCACCATGGCGCACGAACCCGGTGCCCCTCTGCGCGTCGCGCTGCTCGGCTGCGGCGTCGTGGGTTCCGCCGTCGCCACGAAGCTCGTCGAGAACGCCGACGACCTCGCCGCCCGCGTGGGCGCCCCGCTCGAGCTCGTCGGCATCGCCGTGCGCCGTCCGCAGCGGCCCCGCCCCGACGTGCCCGTCGACCCCTCGCTCTTCACCGCCGACGCCGACGAGCTCGTGACGCGGGCCGACATCGTCATCGAGGTGATCGGCGGCATCGACCCCGCCCGCGGGCTCATCCTGCGGGCGATGGAGCACGGGGCGTCGGTGGTCTCCGCCAACAAGGCGCTCCTCGCCGAGGACGGCCCCACGCTCTACGCCGCCGCCCACGCCAACGACGTCGACCTCTACTACGAGGCCGCCGTCGCCGGGGCGATCCCGATCCTGCGCCCGATCCGCGAGTCCCTCGCCGGTGACGACGTGCGCAAGGTGCTCGGCATCGTCAACGGCACGACCAACTTCGTCCTCGACAAGATGGACACCACCGGGGCCGGCTTCGCCGAGACGGTCGAGCAGGCGCAGGCCCTGGGCTATGCCGAGGCCGACCCCACGGCCGACGTCGAGGGTTTCGACGCCGCGGCCAAGGCCGCCATCCTCGCGAGCCTGGCGTTCCACACGCGGGTCTCCTCGGCCGACGTGCACCGCGAGGGCATCACAGAGATCACCGCCGCGGACATCCGGGCGGCGGCCGAGATGGACTGCGTCGTCAAGCTCCTCGCCATCTGCGAGCGGGTCACGACGGCTGACGGCGCGGATGCCGTGAGCGTGCGGGTCCACCCCGCCATGATCCCGAGGAGCCACCCGCTCGCGAGCGTCCGTGAGGCCTTCAACGCGGTCTTCGTCGAGGCGGCCGCTGCCGGTCAGCTGATGTTCTACGGCCGCGGCGCCGGGGGCGACCCCACGGCCTCGGCGGTGCTCGGCGACGTGGTGGCGGTGGCTCGGCACAAGGTGGCGGGTGCTCGCGGACCCGGCGAGTCGGCATACGCCGACCTGCCCGTCGTCGACATGGGCCAGGCGCTGACGCGCTACCACATCAGCCTCGATGTGGCCGACCGGCCGGGCGTGCTCGCGCAGGTCGCGGCGGCCTTCGCCGAGCACGGCGTCTCCATCGAGACGGTGCGCCAGCAGGTCGCACCGGGCAAGGGGGAGCGGGCCAGGCTCATCGTGGTGACCCACCGGGCGACCGACGCAGCGCTCTCCGCGACCGTCGACGCGCTCGCCGACCTCGACTGCGTGGACGACGTCGCGTCGGTCCTGCGGGTGGAAGGAGCCTGAGCCGTGGCGCACCAGTGGCGCGGGGTGATCCGCGAGTACGCCGAGCGTCTGCCCATGCTGGAGGGGGCGCCGGTCGTGACCCTCCAGGAGGGTGGCACTCCTCTCATCCCCTGCGAGAACCTCTCCGTGCTCACGGGGGCGAACGTCCTCGTGAAGTTCGAGGGCCTCAACCCCACCGCGTCGTTCAAGGACCGGGGCATGACGACCGCGATCTCGGTCGCGAAGCGCAACGGCGCCGAGGTCGTCATCTGCGCGAGCACCGGCAACACGAGCGCGAGCGCCGCGGCCTACGCGACCAAGGCCGGGATGACCTGCGCCGTCCTCGTGCCCGACGGCAAGATCGCAATGGGCAAGCTGAGCCAGGCCGTCGCCCACGGCGCCACGCTGATCCAGGTCGAGGGCAACTTCGACGAGTGTCTCACCGTCGCCCGCAAGCTCGCCGAGGCCTACCCCGTCGAGCTCGTCAACTCGGTCAACCCCGCGCGGATCGAGGGCCAGAAGACGGCGGCGTTCGAGGTCGTCGACGCGCTCGGCGACGCCCCCGACATCCACGTGCTGCCCGTCGGCAACGCCGGCAACATCACCGCCTACTGGCGTGGGAACACCGAATACGCAACGGAGACAATGGGACTGGGCGGCAAGCTCCTCGCGCCCGTCGCCACCCGGATGCCGCAGATGTGGGGCTACCAGGCCGCCGGTGCGGCGCCGATCGTCCTCGGTCACCCCGTGGACGACCCCGAGACCATCGCCACCGCCATCCGCATCGGCAACCCCGCCTCGTGGCGGCAGGCCGAGGCCGCCCGCGACGAGTCGGGGGGCCGCATCGACGCGGTCACCGACGAGGAGATCCTCGAGGCGCACCGCCTGCTCTCGAGCACCGAGGGGATCTTCGTCGAGCCGGGCTCGGCCGCGAGCATCGCGGGCCTGCTCAAGGCGCACCGCGCCGGCGAGGTGCCCGCCGACGCGACCATCGTGTGCACGGTGACGGGCCACGGGCTCAAGGACCCCCAGTGGGCCCTGCGCACGGCCGACGGGTCCGAGGTCCGGCCCGTGCGGGTGTCCGTCGACGCCTACAGCGTCGCCGCCGCGCTCGGCCTCGACGGCTGACGTGGCCGGCCACGCCCTGCGGGTCGGGGCCGGCGTCGAGGTGCGCGTGCCCGCGAGCAGCGCGAACCTCGGCCCGGGGTTCGACTCCGTGGGGTGCGCGCTGGGCGTCTGGGACACCTGCCGGGCGACGGTCACCGAGGAGCCCGGCCTGGTCGTCACGGTCGCGGGGGAGGGCGCCGGGGCGGTGCCGCTCGATTCGACCCACCTCGTGCACCGCGCCATGCAGGTCGCGTGGGCCGAGCTGGGGGTCGAGCCGCCCGACGGGCTGCTCCTCGAGTGCCGCAACGCCGTGCCGCACGGCCGGGGGATGGGCTCGTCGGCGACGGCGATCGTCACCGGCATCGTCGCGGCCCAGGCGCTCCACGACGTCTCGCGCGGCGCCGACGGCGCACGGGTCGACCTCGGCTTCGCGGCCACGCTCGCCTCACGCCTCGAGGGCCATCCCGACAACGCGACCGCCAGCGTTCACGGCGGTGTCACCCTGTCGTGGTCGGACGACGAGCAGGTCACGACCCACACGGTGCACCTCGTGCGCCACCCCGCCGTCGAGCCGGTCGTCTTCGCGCCGGACTCCCAGCTGTCCACGGCGAAGGCACGCTCCGTGCTGCCGCAGCAGGTCCGCCTCGCCGACGCCGCGGCGAACTCCGCACGCGCCGCGCTGCTCACCCACGCGATCACGACCGCCCCCGAGCACCTGCTCGCGGCGACGCGCGAGTGGCTGCACCAGGAGGCCCGGCGCCCGTCGTACGCCGCGTCGATGGCGCTCGTCGACGCCTTGCGCGCCCGCGGCCACGCGGCCGTCATCTCGGGCGCCGGGCCGTCGGTCCTCGTGCTCGGGCGGCGCGACCGCGTCGACGACGTCGTGGCCCACGGGGGTGACGGCTGGCGGGTGCTGCGGCCCGGCATCCCGGAGCACGGCGCCCACGTCACGGTGCTGCACCGCGGGTGACCGCAGTTCGTCGTTCGGGCGTCAGAAAGACGCCACGGTGCTACTCTGGGCCCTGCGTCCGCAGTCGATGCCGGGGTCTTCCCGTTGCCTGCCGCGAGTCGCCCTCCACGACCTGGGAAATCGTCCGGCCTTCTCGGCCGTCTGCCCGGCGTGGGCTCCCAATGATCGGCCGCATCGAGGCCATCCACGAGCGAGGGGAAGGATCCTTCGTGACAGACACCACCACTCTTGAGGCATCGACGGCGGGCGCGAGCCCGCGTCGCTCCGGAGCGCTCACCGCCATGCGACTGGCCGAGCTCCAGGGCCTGGCCTCCAGCATGGGCATCAGCGGCACCGCCAAGATGCGCAAGGGCGACCTCGTCGCCGCCATCAAGGCCCGCCAGAACGGCGAGAGCGGCCCGGCCAGCGCCGGCGAGCCCGACACCGCCCGCGCCGGGCGCACCGCTCCCCGCGAGCAGACGGCGCGCGAGGAGCGCGGCGAGCAGACGGCGCGCGGCGAGCAGACGGCGCGCGGCGAGCAGACGGCGCGCGGCGAGCAGACGGCGCGCGGCGACCGCCAGGGTCGGGCCGAGTCCCGCGACCGCGGCGACCGCACCGACGTCCGGGGGGACACCCGCGGCGACCGCCAGGACCGCCAGGACCGTCAGGACCGGGGCGAGCGTCACGACCAACAGGGTCAGGGCAACCAGAACCAAGGCGCGCAGGGGACCCAGGGGAACCAGGACCAGGGCGGCCACGCCAACCAGGGCCAGAGCCACTTCGACGACGAGGACGGCCGCAGCGGCCGCCGCCGGCGCAACCGGGGTCGCAACCGCGACAAGCGTCGCACCCCGGGCCAGGAGGGCGGCCAGGTCGACTCTCCCGCCGAGCAGCAGATCACCGAGGACGACGTGCTCGTCCCCGTGGCCGGCATCCTCGACATCCTCGACAGCTATGCCTTCGTGCGCACCACCGGCTACCTGCCCGGCAGCAGCGACATCTACGTCCCGCTGCAGATGG
>DATITJ010000134.1:0-7484 GCA_035467935.1 Ornithinibacter sp. | reverse complement strand
CGTCACCTGTCGTCGCACCTCCCAGCCCTTCGTGGTCGGCCGGCGTCACCGAGCGTGCCGGTGCACCCGTGGCGGGCAGGGCGGCACGCACGGCGGCGAGGACCTCGTCGCGCGCACTCACGACTCCCCCTCGGTGCGTCCGGTGTGCTTCCACCAGGACCGGAACGACTCGGCGGGCGGCAGCGGCAGGTCGCGGGCCTGGGTCCACCGCGACCCGGGCCAGGGCAGCCACGACAGCGCACGGCGACCACCCGGCATCCCGCGCCCGCGACCGCGCCCGAGCCGTCCCGCGAGGCCGCTGAGGCGTTCGCCGAGACCCAGGCGACCGGCATCCGCCATGCCCCACGAGGCGGCCCGCATGGCCAGGGCCTCGGGTCCGGGCGGACGGTCGCCCCGGTGGGCGTCGACGACCTTGCCGCGCAGGTGGACCAGGATGCCGGGGATGTCGATGGCGACCGGGCAGACGTCGTCGCACGCGCCGCAGAGCGTGGAGGCGTAGGGCAGGGCATCGGTGGCCGCGTCCTCGCCGACGCCCTTGAGCAGCGGGTTGAGGATCGCGCCGATCGGGCCGGGGTAGACCGAGCCGTAGGTGTGACCGCCGACCCGCTCGTAGACGGGGCAGACGTTGAGGCAGGCCGAGCAGCGGATGCAGCGCAGGGCCTGGCGCGCGAACTCGTCGGCGAGCGCCTTGGTGCGGCCGTTGTCGAGGAGCACGACGTGCACCTCCTGCGGGCCGTCGCCGGGTGTGACGCCCGACCAGGTGGAGGTGTAGGGGTTCATCCGCTCGCCGGTGGAGCTGCGCGGCAGGAGCGTGAGGAAGGCGTCGAGGTCGGCCCAGGTCGGCACGACCTTCTCGATGCCGACGACCGAGACGAGCACCTCGGGCAGGGTCAGGCACATCCGGCCGTTGCCCTCGGACTCGACGACGACGAGCGTGCCGGACTCTGCCACGGCGAAGTTCGCGCCCGACACCGCCATCCGGGTGGACAGGAACTTCTCGCGCAGGTGCAGCCGGGCGGCCGAGGCGAGCGCGGCGGGGTCGTCGGTGAGGCCGTCGGGGGCCGGACGGCCGGCGCCGGACATGCGGTCGCGGAAGATGTCGCGGATCTCGCTGCGGTTGCGGTGGATCGCCGGCACGAGGATGTGGCTGGGCAGGTCGTCGCCGAGCTGGACGATGAGCTCGGCGAGGTCGGTCTCCCACGCCGAGATCCCCTGTGCAGCAAGGGCTTCGTTGAGCTGGATCTCCTGGGTGGCCATCGACTTGACCTTGACGACCTCGCGGATGCCGTGCCGTGTCGCCACCTCGGCGACGACCGCGCAGGCGTCCTCGGCCGCACGGGCCCAGTGCACGGTCGCGCCGCGAGCCGTCAGGGCCGCTTCGAGGGTGAGCAGGTGCTCGTCGAGGCGCGCGAGGGTGTCGTCCTTGACCCGGGCGGCGCGCCGGCGCAGCCCCTCCCAGTCCTCGAGCTCGTCGATGACCGCGGCTCGCTTGGCGCGGATCGTGCCCGTCGCGTGGGCGAGGTTGCGCCGCAGCTGGGTGTCGGCCAGGGCGGTGCGCGCCGCGACGGGGAAGGGTGGCATCCCGAGGAAGGTCGCCGGTGCCTCGGGCGCGCTGGCCGACGATGTGGGGACGGTGCGGGGTGCTGGCCCGGTCGTGGTCATCGGGTCATCCGCGTGGGCTCGTCGGCGGTCGAGGCGAGGACCTCGGCGAGGTGCATGGTGCGGATGCCGGCGCGCTGGCGCGAGAGCAGCCCGCCCACGTGCATGAGGCACGAGCTGTCACCGGCGACGAGCACCTCGGCGCCACTCGAGCGCACGTGCGAGGCCTTGTCCGACCCCATCGCCACCGAGGTCTCGGCGTTCTTCAGCGCGAAGGTGCCCCCGAACCCACAGCACTCCTCGGCCCGGGGCAGGGGCACGAGGTCGATCCCCCTCACCGCCGCGAGCAGGCGGGTGGGCCGGTCCCCGATCCGCAGCATCCGCAGCGAGTGGCACGTCGGGTGGTAGGTCACCCGGTGCGGGAACGACGCCCCCACGTCGAGCACCCCGAGCACGTCGACGAGGAACTCGCTCAGCTCCAGGGTCCGCGGGGAGGTGCGGCGCACGGCATCCGACAGGGCCGCATCCCCCGCCCGCGCCGCGACGAGCTCGTGCTGGTGGCGCACCGAGCCGGCGCACGAGCCCGACGGGACGACGACGTGGTCGTACCCCTCGAAGGCCGACACGAAGTTCCGCACGAGCGGCACGGCCTCGTCGAGGTAGCCGGTGTTCACCATCGGCTGCCCGCAGCAGGTCTGCGCCTCCGGAACCTCGACCGAGACCCCGAGCCGGCGCAGCACGCGCACGGTGGCTCGAACGACATCCGGGAACATCGCGTCGCCGATGCAGGTCGACATCACGGCCACGCGCATGTCGCTCACACCCTCTCGGCCGGTCGGGGCCGTCACGGCACCGTAGCCCGCGGCGGCGACCGACGTCAGCCCGAGCGACGGGCTCGCTCATGGTGAGAGTCTGAGCACATGAGTGACGTGCCACACCTGGTCGCCGTTCTCGGGCGGGGCGTCGTCGACCCCGACGAGCCGGTGGTCACCGCGGACGACCTCGGCCTCACCCGCGGCGACGGGTGCTTCGACTCCGCCCGAGTGGTGACGAGCCCCACGGGCACCGCGAGCGTGGTCGACCTGGAGGACCACCTCGACCGCCTGGCGGCCTCCGCCGGGACGATGGACATCGCCGGCCCCTCTCGCGAGGAGTGGCGCGGCCTGGCCGACGAGGCCCTGGCGGCCTGGTCGACCCCCGGGGAGGCGGTGCTCAAGCTGCTGCTGACCCGGGGCCGCGAGTGGCGGGCCACCGGCCCCACGGCCCTGGTCACGATCACCCATCGCGGCTCCTCACCCGCCACCGGGCCCGGCGCGGGCGAAGCCTGGCGGACCATCACCGCCGTGACGCTCAGCCGCGGACACCCGTCCGACGCCTTCGCCGACGCGCCCTGGCTCCTCGGCGGGGTCAAGACCCTGTCCTACGTCGTCAACACCGCCGCGACGCGGGAGGCCAGACGCCGAGGGGCCGACGACGTCATCTTCACGACGACCGACGGCTACGCCCTCGACGGCCCGACCTCCGGGCTGCTCGTCGCCCGCGGCGGCGCCCTCGTCAGCACCCCCACCGGCGGCACCGGCATCCTGGAGTCGCTCACCGTGGCGGCGATCATGGAGGCCGCGCGCGCCGACGGGTTCGCGACCCGCGACGAGCTCGTGCCCGTCGACGGCCTGTTCACCGCGGATGCCGTGTGGCTGGTGTCGTCCGGGCGCGGACCCGTCCTCGTCACGACGCTGGACGGCCGGACGCTCCGCTCGGCCCCCGACCTCGCCGCCACGGTCGCGCGGTACGCCGGCTTCTGAGGCCCGCGGCGAGCGCGGTCCGCCCCCCTCGCCCCCGACGCCGCACGGAGCCCCGCGCCCCGCACGGATCCCGCCCGACGGATACTGGGACTCCGCGCGACCGCACCGACACCCGACGGCACGAAGGAGCCTCCATGCGCTGGACCGCAGACCAGATGCCCGACCTCACCGGACGGCGGGCCCTCGTCACGGGAGCCAACTCCGGCATCGGGCTCATCGAGGCGCTCGAGCTCGCCCGGCACGGTGCCGACGTCGTCATGGCGGTGCGCAACATCGATGCCGGTGCGGCGGCGGCCCAGCGCATCCGCGGCGTCGGCGTGAGCGGGGCAGTCACCGTCGAGCGGCTCGACCTGGCCTCGCTCGAGTCCGTGCGCGCCCTGGCCGACCGGTTCGAGGGCCCGCTCGACCTCCTCGTCAACAACGCGGGCGTCATGGCTCCCCCACGGCGGCGCGAGACGGCCGACGGTTTCGAGCTGCAGTTCGGCACCAACCACCTGGGCCACTTCGCACTGACCGGGCTGCTGCTCCCGCACCTGCTCCAGACCCCGACGCCCCGGGTCACGACGGTGTCCTCGATCGCCCACCACGCCGGCGACGGCTCCGTCTGCGAGGGCAACCCCGCGCAGGGCTACGACCCGCAGGCCTCCTACGGCCGCACCAAGCTCGCCAACCTGCTGTTCGCGACCGAGCTGCAGCGGCGCGCCACGGCATCCGGCTCCCCCCTCACGTCCACGGCCGCGCACCCCGGGGTCTCGGCCACCAACCTCGTGGCCAGCCGCGACGGCCTCGGCTCGATCCCCGTCATCGGCACGCTCGGGCAGTGGGGCGTGAGGCTGCTCTTCCCCGGGCCGGCCAAGGGCGCCGAGGCCGTGCTCTTCGCCGCGACCGAGGCCGGGCCGGGCTCCTACTCGGGCCCGACCGGCATCCGCGAGACCCGCGGCGCCGTCGGCGAGGCCGGGCGCAGCCAGTGGGCGCGCGACGAGGCCCTCGCGGGGCTGCTCTGGGACCGCAGCGAGGAGCTCACCGGGGTGCGCTTCCCCTTCTGAGGCCGTCGCGCCGCGAACCTTGGACACGCGCCGCCTCTCATGTCCCACCGCCCTCGGCTTCGCGCAGCGGGTGCGTTCGTCCTGGCCGTCGTCGGGTCGTCCCTGGGGCGTCAGCATCGAGACGACGGGCCCGCGAGCCCGTCGACGGACAGGTCGCACCGAGCGCGTTCGTCACGCTCCCCCGGGCCGACCAGCACCACCTCGCGCGCTGGGCCGCCACGCTCTCGTGCGAGGCTTGGGGCATGACCCTGCGCGAGGCCTCGATCGACCGGATCTCCGGGGGCCTGTTCGACGTGCTCGTCGTCGGCGGTGGCATCAACGGCGCGGTCTCCGCCGCGGCCCTCGCGGGACGGGGCGCGTCGGTGGCGCTGATCGACCGTGGCGACTTCGGCGGCTTCACCAGCCAGGAGTCGAGCAACCTCGTGTGGGGCGGCTTCAAGTACCTCGAGAACTACGAGCTACCGCTCGTGTTCGGCCTGTGCCGCTCACGCAACCGCCTCATGAAGGCCTACCCCGACAACATCAAGGAGATCGGGTTCCTCGCGTCCCTCGACCGCTCCGCGCCCTACCGGCCGTGGTTCGCCGGGCTCGGGGCCACGGCCTACTGGGGGATCGGGCTGTTCGGCACCGGGCGGCCGCACGTGTTCGACGCCGCCGAGGTCAAGGCGCAGGAGCCGGTGGTCGACACGACGACGGTGCGCGGGGCGATCCAGTACCAGGACGCCTACCTCGTCGACAACGACTCCCGCTTCGTCTTCTCCTTCGTCCGCTCGGCCATCGAGGCCGGCGCGGCAGCGGCGAACTACGTCGAGCTCGTCGGCGCCGAGCGGGTCGGCGACCGCTGGCTCTGCCGGCTGCGCGACACCGACTCCGGCGAGGAGCTCACGACGTCGGCGCGGGTGCTCGTCAACGCCGCCGGGCCGTTCGTCGACGACCTCAACGCGTCGTGGGGGCTGTCCACCGAGCACCGCATCGTCTACTCCAAGGGCATCCACCTCATCGTGCCGCGCCTCACGACGACGCGGCACGACCGGGTGCTCGCGTTCTTCGACGACACGCAGCGGCTGTTCTACGTGATCCCCATGGGGCGGCGCTCGGTCATCGGCACCACCGACACCCGCATCGACACCCCGTTCACGCACGTCACCGACGAGGACCGCGACTTCCTCCTCGGCCAGATCAACGCCCGTCTCGACCTGCCGCAGCCGCTCACCCGCGACGACGTCATCGCCGAGCGCTCGGGGGTGCGGCCCCTCGTCGTGCGGAGCGGGTCCGGCGACCAGACCGACGCCGACTGGACCTCGCTGTCGCGCAAGCACGAGATCGAGCTCGACCGGGCCCGTGCGGTCGTCACCGTCTTCGGCGGCAAGCTCACCGACTGCCTCAACGTCGGGGAGGAGGTCGCGGCCGACGTCGAGACGCTCGGCGTCCCGCTCGAGAAGGACCTGCGCAACTGGTACGGCGAGCCCGCCGCGGCCACGCGCACGGAGTTCTATCGCCAGGCCCGGCTCATGCGTCTCGACGCCCTGCGCACCAAGCCCGGCACCGAGCCGCTCACCGACCGGCTGTGGCGGCGCTACGGCAGGCGAGCCTTCGACCTCCTCGAGGCGATCCGCGCCGACCCGACGATGGGCGAGGACGTCATGGGCTCGGCCGACTACCTGCGCGCCGAGCTCCACACCGCCGCCGAGCACGAGATGGTCGTGACCCTCGACGACTTCATGCGCCGCCGCTCCAAGATCGACCTCGTCGTCCGCGACGAGGACATCGTGGGCTCGCCCGGTCTGCGCGACGTGGCCGAGATCCTCTTCCGGGCCGACGCCGAGCGGCGTCTGGCCGACTACGTCGCCTCGAAGGACACCTCGGCGCCCGTCGACAACCCCTGACAGGCGCGGCAGCCACGACCGGAACAGGACGGCATCCGGGATGGTTGGCCACCCCATGCGCGTTCTCGTCATCGGTGGCCACGGCAAGGTGGCCCGACTCCTCAGCCCGCTCCTCGCCGACCGCTCCCACGCCGTCACCGCGGTGATCCGCGACCCCGACCACGCGGCCGACGTCACCGCCGACGGAGCCACCCCGCTCGTCGCCGACGTCGAGGCGATGGACGTCGCGGCGCTCACCGACCTCGTCCGCGGCCACGACGCCGTCGTGTGGTCCGCCGGGGCGGGAGGGGGCAAGCCGTCACGGACGTATGCCGTGGACCGCGACGCCGCGATCCGCTCGATGGAGGCCGCCCGCGCCGCGGGGGTCGACCGCTACGTCATGGTGTCCTACTTCGGCGCCGGTCCGGATCACGGTGTGCCGCAGGACGACCCCTTCTACGCGTATGCCGACGCCAAGACCACTGCCGACGCCCGTCTCGAGGCGTCCGACCTCGCGTGGACGCTCGTGCGTCCGAGCCGGCTCACCGACGACGACCCCACGGGACTCATCGAGACCTCACGCACCGGTGCGGGCACCGGGTCGGTCCCACGCGGGGACGTCGCCCTCGTCGTGGCCGAGGTGCTCGAGCGCCCGGGCCTGGCGGGCGCGGTCGTCGAGTTCAACGCCGGCGACACCCCGGTCGAGCAGGAGCTCGACGCCGTCACCGGTTGACCCGCTCCTCGCACGCAGGGGGCACTGGCTGGCGCCCCGGCGTCGTGCCAGTCTGGAAGGACCCGACGAGAGGACGAGCGATGTCACGCCCCATCCACTTCGAGATCCAGGCCGACGACATGGAGCGGGCCAAGGCGTTCTACGGCGAGGTCTTCGGCTGGACCTTCGAGGACTACGGCCAGTTCACCGGGGCGCCCTACTGGGGGGTCGTGACCGGTCGCGACGACGACCCCGGGATCAACGGCGGGCTCATGCCGCGCCCGGCCCCCGCCGCGGGGCCGGGGTCCGGCACCAATGCGGCGGTCCTGACGATGGGCGTCGAGGACTTCGACGCCACGGCCGCCACGATCGAGGCCGCCGGTGGTCAGGTCGCGCTGCCGAAGATGGCGCTCACCGGCATGGCCTGGCAGGGCTACTTCCTCGACACCGAGGGCAACAC
>DATITJ010000133.1:0-6007 GCA_035467935.1 Ornithinibacter sp. | reverse complement strand
CGGGGGGCTGCCCGCGCCGGGCGGCGGGAGTTCTACGGCGCCACCGACCTCCACACGGTGACGTCGATCACGGGGTCGTTCGACGGCATCGCGCTCGGTGACCTGCGGCCGGTCGACCCGCCGTGCCGCTTCGGCTTCTCCTCGACGCCCCGCCGCCCCTCGGTCACCGACGTCGTCACGACCATCGTCGACACCTGACCCTCGTCTGTCCTGCCCGGACGACCGTGGGGCATCGGCGCTGCGTCGCTTGATCGATGCGTGGTCGGACCCCTGGTACTCCCCGATGACCCGCTGCTCGCGCCACACGAGATCGCCCTCGAGGAGCCACCCGCCGTGGGCGTCGCGGACGACGGCGTTCACCTCTGGCTCGGGGAAGCCCGCCCGGTGGAACCTGAGCAGGGCCCGGGTCTCCATCGCGGACCTCGCTCCGACCCGCACCAGGGGCAGCGCCTCGGCCAGAAGCACCTTCCCCCGCGGGCGCACCCGCGACTCGAGCCGGGTCGCGACGACGGCGAGGACGACTTGCGCCTGGACCGCCCAGGGGAGTGGCAGTCGGAGGAGCAGCGCGGCGGTCACGTGGGAGAAGGCCGCATCGTCAGGCATCGCGAGAGCGAAGGCGGCCGCTCGCTCGCGGAGGGACCTCGGGACGGACGCCCGAGTTCTCCACAGGCCGCTCGGGTCCAGCGACGGGAGGGGCCGACACCCACGGGCGGGCGCGACCCCCGCGCGGTCAGGGGCGGGGGGTGATCCTGAGCAGCCGGTCGTCGTCGCCGTTGGTCGTCGTGACGTAGAGGGCCCCGTCCGGACCCAGCCGGGCCGCCCGCAGCCGGCCGAACGGCCCGTCGGTCTCCTCGGGCACCGACACCTCGGCGAGCGAGCCGTCGTCCTCGAGCGTCAGCAGCAGCAGCTTGGCACCCTTGAGCGCCGTCACGACGAGCGCCCCCTCGAGCCCGCCCCACTGCTCGCCCTCGAGGAACTCGGCCGCGCACACCGCCTGCGTGGTGCGCCCGGACTGCCAGATCGCGGGCACGGCATCCGGGAAGCGGTCGCGGTCGGTCATCGGCACGCTCTCGTCGTAGCCGTCGACGGTGCCGCCCCGCGAGGGGTCCCAGCCGTAGTTGGCGCCGGCCTCGATGCGGTTGACCTCGTCGTTGTTGCTCGGCCCGTGCTCGGCCGTGTAGACCTCGCCGGTCCCGGGCTGCACCGCGACGCCCTGGATGTTGCGGTGGCCGTAGCTGTAGACGTACCGCTCCCGCTGGTTGCCCGACGAGGCGAAGGGGTTGTCCGGCAACGGATCACCGGTCTCGAGGTCGAGCCGCAGCACCTTCCCGCCCAGGCTCGTGCGGTCCTGCGGGAGCCGCCCCCGGGCGACGTCACCGGTGCCGACGAGCAGCGCCCCGTCCGCGGCGATCTCCGGCCGGCACCCCGAGTGCCGACCGGTCGAGATCGGCAGCCCCGTCAGCAGGTCCTTCACCCGCTCCGCCGACGACCCGTCGGCCGAGAGCCGCCACGTCACGAGCCGGATGTCCTCGGGGTCGCCGCCCTCCTCGTGCGTCTGGCACGTGGTGAACAGCCGCGACGAGGCGAAGTCCGGGTGCACCACCATCCCCATGAGCCCACCCTCGCCCTCCACGAAGACGTCGTCGAGGTCGGCCCGCACCTCCGTGCGCTCGGCGCCCTCGCGCAACCCGGACACGATCGAGATCCGCCCGGGCCGCTCGGTCACGAGCGCGCGCCCGTCGGGCAGGAACCCGATGTCCCACCCGTGCTCGAACCCCGACGCCACCACCTCGACGGCCAGGTCCGGCACGGCGGTGTTCCGCGGGGCCGGGCTCGCCGTGGGTTCCGGACTGCCGGATGCCGTGCTCGTGGTCGTCGACGGCACCTCACCCACCGAGTCGTCCCCCGAGCAGGCGGCGAGGGTCGCGGTGGCGAGCAGCGCGATGCAGGTGAGCGGGGCGGCATACCGGGTCCTCATGCCCCAGTCTCACCCGCGCAGGTCGCTGATGGCCCTTTCGTAGTCCGTGTCCAACCTCGCGAGGTCGGCGCGGTACTCCGCGATCCGGCAGCCACGGCCGCTGGGCTTGAGCAGGATCCCCTCCGCGGCCCACCGCTCGCGCACCTCGTCCATCAGCTGCACCGGCAGGTCGCCCGAGGCGTTCGTGACCCGCCACCAGGTGACGTTGGAGCCGTAGGTGCCCATGATCCTTCCGACGAGCCGGGGCCCGACGCCGACGAGTGCGGCGAGGTCGCCGTAGGACACGACCCGCCCGCGCGGCACCTGCTCCACGGCCCGGAGCACCTGCTCCACGACGACGTCGTCCACGCGCCGAAGTCTGCCCGACCTCGGGCGGGCCGGATGCCGTGCGCCGCGCGACGGCCCGCCTCACCGGCCGATGTCGGAGCCGATCTCCCACGGCGCGACCGGCGAGTGCTCGAGCACCCACGTCTCGACGTCCTGCACCAGACCGGTCGCGACGAGCAGGCCCAGCACGACGAAGAGCGCGCCCAGCCCCCGGCGGAACCACGAGTGCGGGTCGGCGGCCCAGCGCAGTCGCCGCACCGCGCGCTGCCCGAGCAGGGCGATGGGCAGCAGCACCCCCACGAGCCCGGCGACGTAGGCCGTGAGCAGCGCGAGGCCGCGGGCCGGCTCGGCCGGCAGCACGGTGACGACGACGTAGCCGAAGAGCGGGCTGCACGACGTGAAGACCGGGCCGAGCGCGGCACCGGTGAGCACGGCCCCCGTGGTGCCGCCGCGCCGGTGCGCCGCCGACAGCCCGCGGGCGCTGCTGCCGCTCAGGCCGGTGCCGACCGAGAGCCGGTCCCACGCCTCCGGGAACACCGCGGCGAGCCCGAGGGCGACGAGCAGCCCGCCACTCACCCACTGCCACACCGAGGGCGGCACGTCGATGAGCGCGGTCGACGCCCGCAGCGCAAGGGTGAACACGAACACCGATGCCCCGAGCGAGCCGGTGACGAGCACGGCGCGGCGCACGGCGTCCCGGTCGGCGGCGCCCGAGACCGACCCGCCCACGACGACCGGCAGGAGGGAGAGCGCACACGGAGCCAGGGTCGTCAGGGCCCCGGCGAGGAGCGCTCCCGCGAGGGCCAGGGGCACGTCAGACCGTCTTCGCGAGGATCTCGGCGCCGCCCCCCGAGCCGGTCCACTTCGCGAGCTCACCACCGGACGGGTCGACCTGCACGAACGTGTGCTGCGTCGTCACGCCGTACTGCCTGCGCAGGTCGGTCTCGTCGTCGTAGTCGACCTTGACGACCGTGAGGCCGGCGGGGACGCCGTCGCGCGCGATGGCCTCCTCCGTCGCCCGGCAGGAGGGGCACCACGACGCGTGGAAGAAGTAGACGACCTTCGTGCCCGCGCGGGCCGCGGCCTGCTCGGCGAACTCGGCCCTGCTCAGGTAGGCGCCGGCCGGGACCGCCGCGGGCGCCGAGGAGGCGCCCGTCGAGGACGGGCTCGCGGCCGACGTCGGCGCGGATGCCGTCGGTGCGGATGCCGTCGGTGCGGCCGAGCCCGGCACCGCCACCGGCTCGGTGGTCGTGCCGCACGCGGCCAGGACGAGGGCGGCCACGGCCACCACGGTCGCGGCGGCAATGGTGGTCGGGCTCAGGCGCATCGCGAGCTCCTCGGGACGGGGACGTGACCCCCAGTCCACCCCCACACGTGCAGCACGGGCCAGCCCCCGGCGCCTCCCGTCAGATCCCGGTAACACCTCGCCGAGGGCCCACGGGCAGCGACACCGAGACGGTGCACCCGCTGCCGCCCGGCCGGTTCTCCACCCGCGCGTCCCCACCGTGGGCGCGGGCGACCTCGCGGGCGATGGTCAGCCCGAGACCCATCCCGCGGTCGTGCCGGGCGGCGTCGCCGCGCCAGCCCGGCTCGAAGACCTGCTCGAGGTGGGCCGGTGCGACGCCGCCGCACCCGTCGGCGACGGCGACCTCCACCACGGTGCCACGGGTGGTGGTCGAGACCTCGACCCGTCCCCCGGATGCCGTGTGCTGCACGGCATTGCGCAGCACGTTGCTCAGCGCTCGGGTCACGGCGCGCGGGTCGACCTCGACCGTGGCGCCGGAAAGATGACCGGCGACGATGCTGACGCCGTCGGCCGCGGCCAGGGGCGTGACGCTCGCGACGGCATCCGACACCAGGTCGTCGAGACCGGCCGGTTCGGAGCGGACCGCGACCCCGGGGCCGTGCAGCCTCGAGAGCTCGGCGATGTCGTCGACCATGCCGTCCATGCGGTCGACCTCGCGGACGATGCGACCGTGCGCCGCCCCGGGGTCGGCGACGGCACCGTCCTCGAGGGACTCGGCGAGGGCGCGGATGCCCGCCAGCGGGGTGCGCAGGTCGTGCGACAGCCACCGGATCGTCTCGCGTCGGGACCGTTCCACCTGCCGCGCCCGCTCGAGGTCGGACCGCTCGCGGGCCGCCTCGCGCTCCCGGCGCCACACCTGCCGGGCCAGGACGAGCCCGATGAGGACCGCCATGGGCGCACCGGCGAGAAGCACGAACAGGAGCGTGCGGTAGTCGTCGCCGATGAGCATCGACCGGCTCGCCACGGCCACCCCCGCGGCGAGCGCGACGACGACGAGCACCGGGGCCCCGAGGGCGGCGACCGACGGGCGGTCGCGGGCGACGCGGACGAGCCCGAGGGCACCCGCTCCGGCGACCACGGCGGTCACCGTCGCCGACAGGACGACGGCGCTCGACTCAGGTCCCACGCAGGCCTCCACGGCTCCCCGGCTCAGGGACACGGCCCCGACCTCTGGCCACCCGCGCGCCGACGGCCCTACCCTCGCACCAGGGGCCCCGCGGGGGGCCCGGGAGGCGGGTCGTGAGGATGTCGGTGCAGCGGGTGGTCGCGGTCGTCGTGCTCATCCTGTTGGGGATGCTCAGCCTGCCGCTCGTCGCCTCGGTGCTCGACGGCGAGGGCACGCAGAGCTGGATCATCCCCGTGCAGCTGCTGCTCATGGCAGCCGTCGGCGCCGTGGTGGGCCGCACCGTGCCGGCCCTGGCCGGCGAGGGGTCGGACCACCGCCGCGCGATGCTCGTGGGGGCCCTCCTCGGCGTCGGCGCGGCGGTGCTCGGCCTGCTGGTGTTCTTCCTGCTGCTGAACGGACTGGGCGGCGCCTGACGCCGGCTCATCCGGCGACCAGAGGGGGCGTGGGGTCCCAGCGGTAGCCGCGGCCGAAGACGGTCGCCAGCCGCATGGGCGCGCCGGGGTCGTCCTCGACCTTCTCGCGCAGCCGCCGCACGTGGACGGTCACGGTCGACGCGTCACCGACCTCCCATCCCCACACCTGGCGGATGAGGTCCTCGCGGCTCCAGACCTGGCCGGGGTGCTGCAGGAGCCAGGCGAGCAGGTCGAGCTCGCGGGCGGTGAGCGACAGGGGCTGCCCGCCGCGGGTCGCGGTGCGGGCGCCGAGGTCGACCGTGAGGTCGCCGTCCCGCAGCACGTCGAGGACCTTCGGCGGTGGGGCCGACGCGCGCCGGAGCACCGAGCGCACCCTCAGCTCGAGCTCGCGCAGGCTGAACGGCTTGGTGACGTAGTCGTCGGCGCCGTGCTGCAGGCCCCGGACCCGCTCGTGCTCCTGCCCCCGGGCGGTGACCATGACGACCGGCACGTCGTGGCGCATCGACCGCATCCGCCGGCACACCTCGAGGCCGCCCAGCCCCGGCAGCATGAGGTCGAGCAGCACGAGGTCGGGCGGGCTCGCGACGAACCGGGTCAGTGCCGCGGGCCCGTCGCCGACGGGGTCGACCGCGTGCCCCGCCCGGGCGAGGTAGGACGCGACCGACTCCCGGACGGTCGCGTCGTCCTCGACGAGCAGAATGCGGGCCACCCGGCAAGGCTAGGCGCGGGCGCCGCCCCGTGGCAGCGGTCGGCGCAGGACGTCACCGGTCCGTCATCCCGTGACCACGGCATTCGCCCGTCGCCCGACCGGATGCCGTGCCGCGCGTCACCGCGGACGCTGCGGGCGCGCACGGCAC
>DATITJ010000132.1:0-5557 GCA_035467935.1 Ornithinibacter sp. | reverse complement strand
AGGGCCACGCCCATCTGCTTCATGATGAGGAGGTCGCCCGCGGCGAAGCCGGCGAACACGATCACCATGAGCAGCGCCGCCGAGGTGATGATCCGCCCCGAGCGCTGCAGCCCGAGCGTGACCGCCGTGCGGGTGTCGTGCCCCTGCTCGTGGAGCTCGACGATGCGCGAGAGCAGGAACACCTCGTAGTCCATCGACAGCCCGAAACCGAAGGCGAGCACGAGCAGCGGGACGGTGTTCTCGAGCGCGCCCGTCGAGGTGAACCGCAGCAGGTCCTCGAGGTGGCCGTCCTCGAAGATCCACACGGTGACGCCGAGCGCCG
This sequence comes from Ornithinibacter sp., assembly GCA_035467935.1. GTDB lineage: Bacteria > Actinomycetota > Actinomycetes > Actinomycetales > Dermatophilaceae > Fodinibacter. Next base: position 5,235 of record DATITJ010000132.1, on the reverse strand, counting down.
CCCCGAGCGAGAGGACGTTCATGACCAGCGCCTTGACGGGGATGACGACCGAGCCCGTCATGAGGAACAGCAGCACGAGGGTGGCGAGCACGACGAGTCCTGCGGCCCACAGCGCGCGGTCGGCCACGGTCGCCCGGAAGTCGACGATGCCCGAGGCCTGACCGACGACGAGCGCCTCGAACGGCGGCCGGTCGGTGCGCAGCGAGTCGACGAGGGCGCGGGAGGCGGCACCGGTGCCGGAGTCCCCGGTCTGGAAGCCGACGGAGGTCACGCCGTTCTCGAGCGTGCGGACGGGGTCGACCGACTCGACGCCGGGCCGCTCGGCGGCGGTCCGCGCCCAGGCCTCGACCTCGGCGGCGGGGACCCGGCTGACGACGAGCACCTCGGCCCCGGCGAGCAGGGGGTACCCGGCACGGAAGTCCTCGAAGAACGTGCGCTCGGGGGTGCCCTTGGGGAGCAGCTCCGCGCCGGACGAGGTGAGCTCGAGCCGCAGGGCCGGCAGGGCCATGACGACGAGGAGGCCGGACACGACCGCGATGACGGCCCACGGCATCCGGTGCACGACCTCGGCGAGGCGGGAGAAGACCCCGACGTCGTCGGCCGTCTCGGTGCCGCGGCGCAGCAGGCGGCGGGCGCCGAGGGCGCACAGGGCCGGGATGAGGGTGAGCGCCACGGCGAGCGAGATGAGGACGACCGACACCCCCGCGACGCTCACGGCGCGGATGAACGGGATCTCCAGGACGAGCAGGCCGGCGAGCGAGATCGCGACGGTGAGGGCGGAGAAGACGACGGTGCGCCCGGCGCGGTCCATCGTCGACGCGGTGGCCGCCACGACCTGCTCGGGTGTGGTGTCGGCCACCGGCGCCCCCCGGAGCAGCTCGCGCATCTCCTCACGGAAGCGGGACACGACGAGCAGGCCGTAGTCGATGCACAGGCCAAGCCCGAGCACGGTGACGACGTTGACCACCGACGCGTCGAGGTCCAGGACGTAGGACAGGCCGAGCAGCGTGGCGAGCGCGCCGGCGATCGACGCGACCGCGCCGAGCACGGGGAAGCCCGCGGCGAGGAAGCCGCCGAAGACGACCACCATGACGAGGAAGCTCACCGGCAGGGCGATGCCCTCCCCGCGCTGGCCGTCGATCTTGACCTGCTCGATGACCCGGTCGACGAGGGCGCGCACGCCACCGCGGTGGTCTCCCGTCGCGCCGGTGTCGGCGGCGAGCCGGTCGAGGACGACGTCGACCTCCTCGGTGGCGGCGGCCTCCTCCTCGGGGGTGGCGTCGAGGTCGAAGGTGACCACCGTCGCGAACCCGCCGGACGCCGGGTCGCCGTCGAGGACGAAGCGCAGGCCCTGCGGGGACGTCGGGCCCTCGGGGACCACGAAGGGGTTGGCCGCGGACTCCACGTGCTCGATGCCGGTGAGGTCGCGGACCGCCCCCGCTGCCGCGGTGGCGACCGCCGGGTCCGCGAGGTCGACCCCGGTGAGTGTCTGGGTGTAGGTGCTGAAACCGCTGCCGCCGCCCTCGCTGAGCAGGTCGCGGCCGTCCTGGTTCTCGCCGGCCACGACGATCTCGCCGCTGTCGAGCCGGTCGAACAGGCTTGGCGTGCCGACCGCCCCGAGGGCCACCGCGAAGCCGGCGACGATGAGGACGACCCACCCCACCACGATCGCCCGGGCGTGCCGGGCGACGACCCCGCCCCACCGACGCAGCAGCGCGCCGTGGCGCGGGTCGTGCGAGGTCATGGCGACAGCGTCCCACGACCGTGTCATCGGCCCGACGAGGGGTCGGCGCCGCCTGGCCGGATGCCGGTGCCGTGCGGCCGCCGGTAGCCTCGCCGGGTGAGCCTCGACGACACCGACCTGTTCGGCGCCACTGCCGGTGACGGCGGGGACGGCGCCACGGGCGGGGCCTCGTTGCCGCCGCTCGCGGTGCGGATGCGCCCGCGCAGCATCGACGAGGTGCGCGGCCAGGGCGACGTGCTGCGCCCCGGCAGCCCCCTGCGCCGGCTCATCGAGGGCAGCGCCGGACCGGCCGGCCCCATCTCGGCGATCCTCTGGGGCCCGCCCGGCACCGGCAAGACGACCCTGGCCCACCTCGTCGCCACCGCGGCCGAGCGCGAGTTCGTCGAGCTCTCGGCCGTCACCGCGGGCGTCAAGGACGTGCGGGCCGTCATGGAGCACGCCAACCGCGCCCGCGACCTGTACGGCCGGCAGACCGTGCTCTTCCTCGACGAGATCCACCGCTTCACCAAGGCCCAGCAGGACGCCCTGCTGCCCGGGGTCGAGAACCGCCAGGTCGTGCTCGTCGCCGCGACGACGGAGAACCCGTCGTTCTCCGTCATCGCGCCCCTCCTGTCGCGCTCGATGCTCGTCACCCTCGTGCCCCTCACCGACGACGAGGTCGCCGACGTGCTGGCCTGCGCGGTCGCCGACGCGCGCGGCCTCGACGCGGCCTACGACCTGCACGACGACGCCCGCGAGCACTTCGTGCGCCTCGCCGGCGGCGATGCCCGTCGGGCGCTCACCTTCCTCGAGGCGGCGGCCGGCGTCGCCGAGGACACCCTGGCCCCCGGCGCGGAACGGCCCGAGGTCGTGCCGATCACGCTCGCCACCGCCGAGCAGGCGGTCGCGCACGCGGCCGTGCGCTACGACCGCACCGGTGACCAGCACTACGACGTCGCCTCCGCCCTCATCAAGTCGATGCGCGGCTCCGACGTCGACGCCTCGCTGCACTACCTCGCGCGCATGCTCGAGGCCGGCGAGGACCCCCGCTTCATCGCCCGCCGGGTCGTCATCTCGGCCTCGGAGGACGTCGGGCTCGCCGACCCCACCGCGCTGCAGGCCGCCGTCGCCGCGATGCACGCCGTCGCCCAGATCGGCATGCCCGAGGCGCGCATCATCCTCGCCCAGGCCGTCGTCCACAACGCCCTCGCCCCGAAGTCCAACGCCGCCTACACCGGCATCAACGAGGCCGTCGCCGACGTGCGGGCCGGTCGCGGCGGCCAGGTGCCGCCGCACCTGCGGGGGAGTGGGTATGCCGGTGCCGCCCGCCTCGGGCACGGCAAGGGCTACGTCTACGCCCACGACGAGCCGGACGGGGTGGCGGCCCAGCAGTACCTCCCCGACGACCTCGCCGGCACCACCGACTACTACCGCCCGACCGACCGCGGGTTCGAGGCGCGGCTGCAGGACCGGTGGACCTGGCTCAAGGGGCGGCTCGGTCGGCAGTGACCCGTGGGGCCGGGGACGGCGGGGGGGGGGCGGGCGTCCCCCGCCACGGGTGAGGTCGAGGCACGCCGCGCGGCGCGAGGATGGGCGCAGGAGGTGGTCCGCATGCCCCTCGACCACGACCGTCCCCCACTCCTGCGACGCACCGCCACCGCGGTGGGCCTCGGGCTCGGCGCCCTGGTGCTCCTCGCGGCGTGTGCCGCCGGGCCGAACGCTGCCCTCGACACCGGGGCCGACCCCGCGGGCTTCTGGCTCGGCCTCTGGCACGGCTTCATCCTGCCGGTGTCGTTCATCGTGTCGCTCTTCACCGACGACGTGAGCATCTACGAGGTCCAGAACTCGGGGAACTGGTACGACTTCGGCTTCGCCATCGGCGTCTCGGCGGTCTTCGGCGGTGGCGGCGGCGGGGGAGCGCGGGTGAGCCGGCGCTGACCCCGGCCACCGGGAACGGGTGCGACGTCCCGGCGCCCGCCCGATAGGCTCCCCGCCATGACGGTCACCCTCGGAGGCATCTCGGCGCTCGTCGCCGCGCTCGCGTTCGCCTACCTCGTCGTCCGGCTCGCCGGCCTCGTCGGGAAGGCCGGACGCATCCTCGACGAGACGGCCGCGAGCCTGCGCACGACGAGCGAGAACGTGCAGCCGACCCTCAAGGGCCTCACCGACACGGTGGGCCTGGCCAACGACCAGCTGACCCGGGTCGACACCATCACGAGCTCGGTCTCGGCGATGACGACCAACGCGTCGGCGCTCACCTCGGTCGCGGCCGCGACGATCGGCTCGCCGCTCATCAAGGTCGCGGCGTTCAGCTACGGCGTGCGCGTCGCGGTCGCCGGCCTGCGCAAGGGCTCGACGTGAGGAGCCGCACCGTGCTGCTCGCGGCGGTCGCCGTGGGTGCGACGTATGCCGGGTGGCGCCTGCCGGTGACCCAGCGCTTCGTCACGACCGTCAGGCAGGCGTCCGCCCGGCGTGAGGCCGAGCTGCGCGAGGCCGTCGAGGTCGCCGTGCGCACGGATGCCACGACCCGGGCGCCGCGCCACGCGGGCGCCGTTCCCGACGTCGACGTCGAGGCCGGCTGGGACCGCGACCCCGCCCGCCGGGCCGCGCCGACGGCATCCGCCCTGGGGTCGCAGGACCCCGGCCGCTCGCTCACGCCCGAGGAGGCGCGCGCCCTGCTGCTCGACCCCACCGGCGACCGAGCTCCGTAGGGGCGGCAGCGCCCCCAACCCCCCACCCCTCCCGAGCCACCCGGACCCGACCCGGCGGCGACCGGCATACGATGGCGCGTGCCCGTGCCCGGTGGCACCCGTGACACCCCCAAGGACTGAGACCACATGGAAACCGCTGAGATCCGGCGACGCTGGCTGGCCTTCTTCGAGAAGAACGGCCACACCGTCGTCCCCTCCGCGCCGCTCATCCACGACGACCCGAACCTCCTGTTCGTCAACGCCGGCATGGTGCCCTTCAAGCCCTACTTCCTCGGCCAGGAGACGCCCCCGTGGGACCGGGCGACGAGCGTGCAGAAGTGCGTGCGCACCGGTGACATCGAGGAGGTCGGCAAGACCTCGCGGCACGGCACGTTCTTCCAGATGAACGGCAACTTCTCCTTCGGCGACTACTTCAAGGAGGGGGCCATCACCCTCGCCTGGGAGCTCGTCACGTCGTCGCAGGCCGACGGCGGCTACGGCCTCGACGCCGACCTGATCTGGCCCACCGTCTACGAGGACGACGACGAGGCCTTCGGCATCTGGCGCGACACGATCGGCGTGCCCGAGGCGCGGATCACGCGCCGCGGCAAGCTCGACAACTACTGGCACATGGGGGTGCCGGGCCCGGGCGGGCCGTGCAGCGAGATCTACCTCGACCGCGGCCCGGAGTACGGCCCCGACGGCGGCCCGGCCGTCGACGAGGACCGCTTCCTCGAGTTCTGGAACCTCGTGTTCATGCAGGAGGAGCTCTCGGCGGTCCGCGCCAAGGACGACGTCGACATCTCCGGCCCCCTGCCCCGG
>DATITJ010000131.1:0-2074 GCA_035467935.1 Ornithinibacter sp. | reverse complement strand
CGGCCTGGTCAACGTCGACGACGAGCACGGCCGCCGGCTCGTGCGGGAGGCCACCGTCGCGGTGCGCACGATGTCCGCCGCCGGTGCCGACGCCGACTGGCGCGCCGTCGACGTGGCGCTGCGTGCCGACGGCTCGACGTTCACCGTCTGCGGCCCGGACGGGCTGAACCTTCCGGCCGGCTGCCCGGTCCCCGGCGACTTCACCGTGGCCAACACGCTGGCCGCGATCGCGGCCTGCGGCGAGGCCGGCCTCGACCCGGCCGCAGTGGCCGGCGGCATCGCCCGCGGGACCGGTGTCCCGGGCCGCTTCGAGCAGGTCGACGCGGGACAGGACTTCGTCGTGGTCGTCGACTACGCGCACAAGCCCGACGCCGTCGAGGCCGCGCTGCGCACCCTGCGCCCGCTGACCTCCGGGCAGGTGATCGTGGTGCTCGGCGCCGGTGGCGACCGCGACCACGGCAAGCGGCCGATCATGGCCGGCATCGCCGCCCGCCTGGCCGACGTGCTGATCGTCACCGACGACAACCCGCGCTCCGAGGACCCCGCCGCGATCCGGGCGGCGATGCTGGCCGGTGTCGACGCCGGTGTCGCCGCTGGGACCGCCCGGGCGGAGGTCGTGGAGCAGGGCGACCGTCGCCTCGCCATCCACGACGCCGTGGCACTCGCCCGGCCCGGCGACATCGTCATCGTCGCCGGCAAGGGCCACGAGACCGGGCAGGAGATCCACGACGTGGTCCATCCCTTCGACGACCGGGTCGTCGCGCGCGAGGCCCTGGCGGCGCGCGGATGATCCCCCTGACGCTGGCCGAGATCGCCGCCGTCGTCGACGGCACGGTCCACGGCGACCCGACGCTCACCGTGACCGGACCGGCGTACGTCGACACGCGCGAGGCCACCGACGGCGGGCTCTTCGTGGCGGTGGTCGGCGAGCGCGTGGACGGCCACGACTACGCGGCCGGGGCCCATGCGGTGCTGGGCAGCCGCCCCACCGACGCCCCCACCGTCGTCGTGGCCGACCCGGTCATGGCGCTGGGGCGGCTGGCGCGCCACGTCGTCGACGCCCTCGGGGTCCCCGTGCTCGCGCTGACGGGCTCGCAGGGCAAGACCGGCACCAAGGACTACCTCGCGCACGTCCTGGCCGCCGCCGGGCCCACCGTCGCCACCACCTCCAACAACAACAACGAGATCGGCGTGCCCCTCACCGTCCTGCGCGCCGATGCCACGACCGCCTACCTCGTCGTGGAGATGGGCGCCCGCGGCATCGGCCACATCGCCTACCTGTGCGACGTCGCGCCGCCGAGGGTCGCGGCCGTCATCAACGTCGGCACGGCCCACATCGGCGAGTTCGGCAGCCGCGAGGCCATCGCCGCCGCCAAGGGCGAGCTCGTCGAGGCCCTGGGCCCGGACGGCACGGCCGTCCTCAACGCCGACGACGACCTCACCGCAGCCATGGCGTCGCGCACCCGCGCCCGCAGTCTCACCTTCGGGGTGGCCGGCGACGTGAGCTGGCGCGACGTCGAGCTCGACGCGCTCGGGCGCCCCACCGCCGAGATCGCGTACGACGGCGCGCGGCGTCGCGTGACCCTCACCCAGAGCGGTGCCCACCAGGTCGCCAACGCCGCGGCGGCCGTGGCGATGGCGCTCGCCGTGGGCCGGCCCTTCGACGAGGCGGTCGACGCCCTCACGACGGCGACGTCCGCCTCGCGGTGGCGGATGGAGCTGCAGGAGCGGGCCGACGGCCTGCTGGTCGTCAACGACGCCTACAACGCCAACCCGGCCTCGATGGCCGCGGCGATCGACGCGCTCGTCCAGATCGGGGCACACCGGACCGGCCGCAGCATTGCGGTCCTGGGGGAGATGCTCGAGCTCGGTCCCGGTGCGGCCGCCGCCCACCGTGACGTCGGGCGGTACGCCGCCGAGTCCGGCGTGGACCTCCTCGTCGTCGTGGGGGAGGGCGCCGCAGCGCTGGCCGACGGTGCCCGCGAGACGCCCGGTTGGGGAGGCGAGACGGTCCCCACGGCGGGGCGGCACACCGCTCTCACGTGGGTGCGGGAGAATGTCGCGGCCGACGACG
>DATITJ010000130.1:0-6579 GCA_035467935.1 Ornithinibacter sp. | reverse complement strand
GAACTCCTTGAGGTCGAGGTAGCCCGAGGTGGCCATCGCCCGGCGCAGCGCGCCGACGAGGTTGGTCGTGCCGTCGGCGGTCCGGCTCGGGCCGAAGAGGATCTCCTGCAGGCCCGCGACCGCCCCGACCTCGACGCGCTCGCCGCGCGGCAGCTCGGGGTGGTGCGCCTCGGGTCCCCAGTGGAAGCCCCGGCCGGGGGCGTCGGTGGCGCGGGCCAGCGCGGCGCCGAGCATCACGGCGTCCGCGCCGCAGGCGACCGCCTTGACGAGGTCGCCGCTCGTGCCGACGCCGCCGTCGGCGATGACGTGCACGTAGCGGCCACCCGACTCGTCGAGGTAGTCACGGCGGGCAGCCGCGACGTCGGCGATGGCCGAGGCCATCGGGGCGTGGATGCCGAGCGTGCGCCGGGTGGTGTGCGCCGCGCCGCCGCCGAAGCCGACGAGCACACCGGCCGCACCGGTGCGCATGAGGTGCACGGCCGCCGATTAGGACGCGGCACCGCCGACGATCACCGGCACGTCGAGCTCGTAGATGAAGCGCTTGAGGTTGAGCGGCTCGGCGCGGCCGGAGACGTGCTCGGCCGAGACGGTCGTGCCGCGGATGACGAAGAGGTCGACACCGGCGTCGACGACGGTCTTCCACAGCTGCTGGGTGCGCTGCGGGGTCAGGGCCCCCGCGACGGTGACGCCCGCCTCGCGGATCTCGCGCAGCCGCTCGGTGACCAGGCCGGGGTCGATCTCGGCGGTGTAGATCTCCTGCATGCGGGTGGTCGCCAGGGCGGGGTCGAGGGTGGCGATCTCGGCCAGCAGCGGGGCGGGGTCCTCGTAGCGGGTCCACAGGCCCTCGAGGTCGAGCACCGGGAGGCCACCGAGCCGCCCGAGGGCGATGGCGGTCTGCGGGGAGATCACCGAGTCCATCGGGGCCGCGATGACCGGGATGTCGAAGTGGTAGGCGTCGATCTGCCAGCCCACCGACACCTCCTCGGGGTCGCGCGTGCGGCGCGACGGCACGATGGCGATGTCGTCGAAGGAATAGGCCCGGCGACCGCGTTTGCCACGGCCGATCTCGATCTCGGTCACCCGCGCAGCCTAGCGATGCGCGGGTCGCGTCCCCGCCGCCGCCCGCCCGGCCGTGCGCCGGCGGCGTGAAACCTTGGGGGCAGTCGGTGGCGTGCGCCACAATGGTCGGCACCGGCAACGACGCCCTCCACCGGATCGGCCGGCGCCCCCTCGCGAGCGCCCGCGACACCGGTCCCCCCATCCGCGCACGACCCCGGACATGGAGCCCACGTGTCATCAACCACCGCGCCCGTCGCGCACCCCGAGTACCCCGACAAGATCGACGGTGCCGTCCTGAAGGTCGCGGGGGTCGTCGTCCTCGGCGCCATCATGTCGATCCTCGACATCACCGTCGTCAACGTCGCCCTCCCCACCTTCCAGACGGAGTTCGCCGAGGGGGGCGAGCCCCTGCCCTACTCCACCGTCGCGTGGACCGTCACCGCCTACACCCTCGCCCTCGCCACGGTCATCCCGCTCACCGGGTGGGCGGCCGACCGGTTCGGCACCAAGCGGCTGTACATGACCGCCCTGTTCCTGTTCACCGCGGGCTCGGTGCTGTGCGCGATGGCCGGCACGATCGAGGCCCTCATCGGCTTCCGCATCCTGCAGGGGCTCGGCGGCGGCATGCTCATGCCGCTGGGCATGACGATCATGACCCGGGCCGCCGGGCCGGCCCGGATGGGCCGCCTGATGGCGATCCTCGGCGTGCCGATGCTCCTCGGCCCGATCTTCGGCCCCATCCTCGGCGGCTGGCTCATCGAGAACTACTCGTGGCACTGGATCTTCCTCATCAACCTCCCGATCGGCGCGATCGCCCTCGTCTACGCCTGGCGCGTCCTGCCCGCAGACCGTCCCGAGCCCTCCGAGTCCTTCGACTGGGTCGGGATGGCGCTGATGTCCCCCGGCCTCGCCCTGTTCCTCTACGGCGTCTCCTCGATCCCGGGAGAGGGCACCTTCTTCTCGGCCAAGGTCGTCGTGCCGGGCACCATCGGCCTGCTCATGGTCGCGGGCTTCGTGGTCTGGAGCTTCAGGCCCGCGCACCCGCTGCTCGACCTGCGCCTGTTCAGCAACCGGAACCTGACCGTCTCGGTCATCACGATGTTCCTCTTCGCGGCGGCCTTCTTCGGGGGCCTGCTCCTCGTGCCGACCTACTTCCAGCAGGTGCGCGGCGAGTCCGCGCTCGAGGCCGGCTGGCTGATGGCCGTGCAGGGTCTCGGCGCCATGATCACGATGCCGATCGCCGGCGCCCTGATGGACAAGCTCCCCGTCGGCCGGATCGTGCCGTTCGGCCTGGTCGCCATCACCGGCGGCATGTTCGCGCTGACCCAGCTCACCGCGACCACGAGCTACACCTACATCCTGCCGGTGCTCTTCGTCATGGGTCTGGGCATGGGGGCGACGATGATGCCGCTCATGACCTCGGCCCTGAAGACGCTGACGTCGCACGAGGTGGCCCGGGGCTCGACGCTGCTCAACATCAGCCAGCAGATCGCGTCGTCGATCGGTGTCGCCATCATGTCGGTCGTGCTCACCAACGGGCTCAACAACGACCCGCTGCTCCAGGCCGCCAAGGGCTTCGACGCGGCGACCGCGGGCGTCACCGACCCGGCGCAGATCGGCACCATCGCCGCGCGGTTCCCCGAGATCGCGGCGCTGCTCGCCAGGGGCCAGGAGGTCCTCACCCTCGCGATCAACGAGGCCATGGCCGCGGCGTTCAGCACGACGTTCTGGGTGGCCGCCGTGCTGCTCAGCCTGACGCTGGTCCCGGCGTTCTTCCTCCCCCGCAAGCACGAGGAGTCGCACCTGCTCGACGACGCCGAGGCGTCGCAGGTCGCGCCGCCCATCGTGCTCCACTGAGGGCCCCGCCGCCGCCGCCGCCCCCATCGCCTCGACCGGATGCCGGTCCCGCCTGCGCCTGCGCGTGCGGGGCCGGCATCCGGCATGCTGAGGCGCGTGCCCCCCACACCCCACCAGGCCATCACCGACGTCGAGGGCGTGCTCGTGGGGCACGCCACCCGTGACGAGCCCGGCTGGCTGACGGGCGTCACCGTCGTCGTGCCCCCGCCGGGCACCGTGGGAGGCGTCGACGTGCGCGGCGGCGGCCCCGGCACCCGCGAGACCGACCTGCTCGACCCGCGCAACCTCGTCGACGCCGTGGACGCCGTCGTGCTCTCGGGTGGGAGCTCCTTCGGGCTCTCGGCCGCCGACGGGGTCGCGACCGCGCTGTACTCCGCCGGTCGCGGCTGGCCGGTCGGGCCGCACGAGCACGAGCGGGTGCCGATCGTGCCCGCGGCGATCCTGTTCGACCTCGGCCGTGGGGGCAGCTGGATGCACCATCCCGGGCCGGCCGACGGCGCGAGGGCCCTGGCCGCCGCGACCGGGGGGCCCGTGGCCCAGGGGGCGGTCGGTGCCGGCACCGGGGCGCGGACGGGGGGGCTGCGCGGCGGCGTGGGCACGGCATCCGCGGTGCTCGGCTCGGGCGTGAGCGTCGGTGCGCTCGTCGTCGTCAACGCGGTCGGCGAGCCCTTCGGGACCGACGGGCGGTTGCTCGCCGCGCACCTCGCGGGCGACGAGGACCTCCCCACCCCGGATGCCGCGCGGGTGGCCGCGCACCTCGCCGCCCGCGCCGAGGAGGCCGAGGCCCTGAGGGCGGGCGCCGCGACGACCCTGGCCGTCGTCGCGACCGACGCGACCCTGACCAAGGCGGGCTGCCAGAAGCTCGCCGGGGTGGCGCACGACGGGTTCGCGCGGGCCCTGTCACCCGCGCACACGGCCTACGACGGGGACACGGTCTTCGCCCTGGCGACCGGCACCCGGCCTGCCGTCGTGGGGCTCGACCTCGTCGAGCTGCAGACCGCCGCCGCCGACTGCGTGGCGCTCGCGATCGTGCGGGCCGTGCTCGGCGCGACGTCGGTCGACCGCACGCCCGACGGCGGGGTCGCCCTGGCGTCCTACCGCGAGGCCCTCACCCGCGACGGCTGACCCGCAGCGGGGTCGCGCCGGGTCAGCCCTTCGAGGAGTAGTTCGGGGCCTCGACGATGCCGGTGATGTCGTGCGGGTGCGACTCGCGCAGGCCGGCCGTCGTGATGCGGATGAACCGCCCCTTGGCCTTGAGCTCGGGCACGGTGCGGGCACCGACGTAGAACATCGACTGGTGGAGGCCACCGATGAGCTGGTGGGCGACCGCCCCGACCGGGCCGCGGTAGGCCACCTGGCCCTCGATGCCCTCGGGCACGATCTTGTCGTCGGAGGTGACGTCGGCCTGGAAGTAGCGGTCCTTGGAGTAGGACTTCTTGCCACGCGAGGTCATCGCACCCAGCGAGCCCATGCCGCGGTAGGCCTTGAACTGCTTGCCGTTGATGAAGACGAGCTCGCCCGGCGACTCCTCGCAGCCGGCCAGCAGCGAGCCCACCATGACGGTGTCGGCGCCGGCGACCAGGGCCTTGGCGATGTCGCCGGAGTGCTGGAGGCCACCGTCGCCGATGAGCGGGACACCGGCAGGGCCGCAGGCCAGCGAGGCCTGGTAGATCGCGGTGACCTGCGGGACGCCGACGCCGGCGACCACGCGCGTGGTGCAGATGGAGCCCGGCCCGACGCCGACCTTGACGGCGTCGACCCCGGCGTCGACGAGGGCCTGGGCCCCCGCGCGCGTGGCGACGTTGCCGCCGATGACCTGCACGTGGCGGGTGGCGGGGTCCTGCTTGACCCGCTCGATCATCTCGAGCAGGAGGCGCGCGTGGCCGTGCGCGGTGTCGACGACGAGCACGTCGACCCCCGCCTCGATGAGGGTCGTGGCGCGCTGCCAGGCCTCGCCGAAGTAGCCGACCGCCGCACCGACGAGGAGCCGACCGTCGGCGTCCTTGCTCGCGTCGGGGAACTGCTCCGACTTCACGAAGTCCTTGACGGTGATGAGCCCGCGCAGGCGGCCCTCGTCGTCGATGATCGGCAGGCGCTCGCGCTTGTGCTGGCGCAGCAGCAGCGTGGCCTCCTCCTTGCTGATGCCGACCCGGCCGGTGATGAGCGGCATCGGGGTCATGACGTCGCGCACGATGGTGTGGCCCCACTCCGCGACCGGGGTGAAGCGCAGGTCGCGGTTGGTGACGATGCCGAGCAGGTGGTCGCCCGGGTCGACGACGGGCAGGCCCGAGACGCGGTAGCGGCCGCAGATCTCGTCGAGCTCCTCGAGGGTGGCGTCGGGCCCGATCGTCACGGGGTTGGAGATCATCCCGGTCTGGGTGCGCTTGACGAGGTCGACCTGGTACGCCTGGTCCTGGATCGACAGGTTGCGGTGGAGGATGCCGATGCCGCCGTGTCGGGCCATCGCGATGGCCATCCGCGCCTCGGTCACGGTGTCCATCGCCGCCGAGATGAGCGGCACCCTGATGGAGATCTCGCGGGTGAGCCGGGCGGTGGTGTCGACCTCGCTCGGGATGACGTCGGTCTCGCCCGGCTGCAGCAGGACGTCGTCGTAGGTGAGACCGAGCTCGGCGAACGGGGATGCCGGTGCCGGCTCCGCCGACGTCGCCGTGACGGCGGGCTCCCGCGGGGCGCCCGCCATGGGGGCGGCGCCGTGCTGGTCGCGGTCGAGGGTGGTGCTGGTCTCGTCGAGTCCGAGGCTCATCACCCGATTCTACGGGGTGCCGCCGTGCCCCCCCGCCACGGGCCGTCCGCCGGACCGCTGGCCCGGCGGACGGCCCGGATGTCACCTGGCGACCGGTGGGAGGTCCCAGTCGTCGTCGGCGGTGCGCAACACCGCGAGGGCCACGAGCGCGTAGCCGACGGTCGTCAGGCCCCAGCCGAGCGTGACGTCGAGCACGCGGCTCGGCACGACGACCGCGGAGACGACGTGCACGGGCTGGGCGACGGCGATCATCAGCCCCACCCACCAGGCGACGACCCCGGCCCGCACGACGGCGATGCCGACGAGGACCATGCCGACGAGGTGGCCGAGGACGAACGACAGGGCGCCGGCGAGCATCGGCGGGTGGTCCATGAGCAGCTGGCTCGTGGCCGCGATGGTCGCGGGATCCTCGCCGGCCCGGGCCATGGCGTCGACGAGCATGTCGGGCGCACCGACCGACGAGCCGAGCGCGTAGGCACCGAAGAGGATGCCGGCGCCCCACGTCGCGACGACGGGCGCCCGACGTCGCGCCACGTGCCCCATCGCCAGGGCGCTGAGCAGGAGGAAGGGCGTGACGAGCACGGCGACCCAGTTCATCGCGGACGCCCGTCCCGGGTCCCCCGCGATGCCCGCGACGAGCTCGGTGTGCCCGTCGGAGGTCCAGTACGGCATGACCGCCCGGATGGCCGTGACGCCGAGCGGCCCCGCGACGAGGCAGACGGCGGCGAGACGGCGCCAGGTGCGGCGCAGGTCCCGCGGCGGGGGCGGGGACGCGTCGGTGCGGCCGGCGGTGGTCGTGGTCGTCGTCGTCATCTGGTCTCTCCTCGTGGTCGGTGGTGTGGTCGTCCCACCGTCGTGGCTCCTCCCCCGCCGTGTCGTCGGCGTCCCCACCGGTCCTC
>DATITJ010000129.1:0-10383 GCA_035467935.1 Ornithinibacter sp. | reverse complement strand
CGCGCGCGGATCTTGCCGCGGTCGGAGATGAACTTGCGCAGGAGCGCAGCGTCCTTGTAGTCGATGTTCTCGACCTTCGCCGCCTTGAGCGGGTTGGCCTTCTTCTTGGGCTTGCGAATGGCGGGCTTGGCCATCGTGGTGCTCTCCTTCTGCCGGGGTGGTCCCGGCGGATGAGCCCTGGTCTCCCAGGGATGGTGTCGTTCTGGTGTGGGGCCGGCGCGTCACGCGAGTGACACGGCCCCGGTGGTCGGGTCGGATCAGAAGGGGGGCTCGTCGTAGCTGGGAGCCTGGCCCCAGCCACCCTGCTGACCACCCTGCGGCTGCGGCTGCTGCGGTGCCGGGGACGCCGGGGACGCCGGCTGGCCACCCCAACCACCCTGGCCGCCGCCCTGCTGGGGGGCGGAGCCACCGGTGGCCCACGGGTCGGCCTGCTGGGCACCGCCCTGGCCTCCACCGCCGAACCCCCCGCCGGAGCCGCCGCGCTCGGCCTTGGTGACCTTCGCCGACGCGTAGCGCAGCGACGGGCCGACCTCGTCGACGTCGAGCTCGATGACGGTGCGCTTCTCGCCCTCCTTCGTGTCGTACGAGCGCGACTTGAGTCGGCCCGTGGCGATCACTCGCGTGCCGCGGTGGAGGGACTCGGCGATGTTCTCCGCCGCGTCACGCCAGATCGAGCAGCGCATGAAGAGGGTCTCCCCGTCCTTCCACTCGTTGGACTGCCGGTCGAACGTGCGCGGCGTGGAGGCCACGGTGAAGTTCGCGACGGCGGCCCCCGAGGGGGTGAACCGGAGCTCGGGATCGGCGGTGAGGTTGCCGACGATGGTGATGGTGGTCTCGCCTGCCATGGGTCAGGGGGCTCCTTCTGGAGTCGTTCCGACTGGAAGAGGTGTGGACCCGGCTCAGGCGCCGGGGCGCATGAGCTTGGTCCGCATGACCGACTCGTTGAGGCCGAGCTGACGGTCCAGCTCCTTGGCCGTGGCCGGCTCGGAGGTGAAGTTGACGACGGCGTAGATGCCCTCGGACTTCTTCTTGATCTCGTAGGCCAGACGACGGCGGCCCCAGATGTCGACGGTGTCGACGGTGCCACCATCGGTGGTCACGACCTTGAGGAACCGCTCCAGCGACGGCTGAACCGTCCGGTCGTCGAGCTCCGGGTCGAGGATGACCATGAGTTCGTACTGACGCATGCGTTAACCCGCCTCCTTTGGTCTGTGGCGGTCACGGTCTCTCCGTGACAGGAGGGTATGCATTGCTGCCGACAGGGCCACCGTGGTTTTCCACAGGGCGCTCGGAGGGCAACCTGGCAAGGGTACCGGCCGGGACGGCATCCCCCCAACTCGCGGCGACCCAGGCCTGGCGCGCGAGCCAGCCGACGGCCAGCAGGCGCAGGACGAGCGCCAGGGCGTACCACCCGGCCGGCAGCCCCTTCGCCGGGTCCGTGCGCTCGACGAGGTGGCCGAAGAGGGCCACGGCGTGCACCGCCTCCGCACCGGCCCACACCAGGTGGTCGCGCCAGCGGATGCCGGCCAGGGCGACGAACGGCACCAGCCACACGGCGGCCGCGGGCGGGAAGGCGGGGGCGGTCACGAGCACGACGGCGAGGCCGACGAGTGCAGCCGCCGCGACGACCGGCGGCGGCCGCCGCCGGGCCATGAGCACGACGAGCGTGGCGGCCAGGCCCCAGCCGAGCACCGCGACCAGCGCCACCTGCGCGGCCGCGACGGGGTGGCGGGCCAGCGTGGCGAGGTACCACGGCGAGCCGGGACCGGCGCCCGCGGCGGGCCACGCGGCATACGGGCGGGTCAGCGTGCCGGGGTCGAGCAACAGCACGACGACGGCCAGCGACGACGCCGTCACCGCGGCGCCCACGAGCAACCGGCGGACCTCGGCCCGCCCGCCCGGGCCGGGCACGACCGCCATCGCGAGCAGCACGACCGCCGAGAGGGCCCCGCCGAGGAGCGCCACGCCCGCCAGCGCTCCGGCGAGCCCGGGCCGGCCGCGGCTCCAGGCCCACACGGCCACGACGGCGAGCGCGACCGGAAGGAGGTCTGCGGACAGGAGCACGGTCAGCGCGAGCACCGGCGACAGCGCGAGGGCGACCGGGTCGGCCGCGGGGTGGCGACGCACCGTGCCGACGGTGACGACCAGGCCCGCGAGCAGGGCCGCCGCGAGCACCGTCCACAGGGCCAGGAACCAGCGCTGCTGCCCCAGCCCACCGCCAGGGGCGAGGCCGGCGAGCAGCGCGGTGACCGAACCCGTCACGACCGGCTCGTCGAGCCGCACGACGCCGGAGAGGTATGCCGTGAGCCCGCGACCCAGGTCGGCGGTCGCCACGGCCTGCACGAGCGGGGAGGCGCACTGGCGCCACACCGGGGTGCCGCCCGTCCAGCCCGACGTGAGGCACCCGGCCTGGCGCAGGGCCGCCAGCGACAGGGGCAGGGCGAGGAGCAGGACGACGGGGGCGAGCGCCGCGAGCGGGCCGCGCTCGGGCCGGAGGAGACGACGGCCCGCGGGCCCGCCCAC
The DNA here is from genome assembly GCA_035467935.1 of Ornithinibacter sp. Classification (GTDB taxonomy): domain Bacteria; phylum Actinomycetota; class Actinomycetes; order Actinomycetales; family Dermatophilaceae; genus Fodinibacter. The sequence continues at coordinate 7,860 of DATITJ010000129.1, read as the reverse complement.
CGAGGTGGTCAGGCCCGCGGGCAGCACCGGTTCACGCGTGGCCCCCACGCGCTCCACCCAGGTCCCCCGCTCAGCCCGGGGCCGGGAGGATCGGGGCCGCCGTCTCCGACGGCTGCGGGGTGGAGGGCTTGGGTGGCGGCTTGGTCTTGGTCTTGGTCGGCTCCGGCTCGGGCGGGGCACTCGTCGTGGGGGGGGCGCTCGTGGTCGGCGGGGCGCTCGTGGTCGGCGGGGCCGTGGTCGCGGGCTCCGGGGCCCTGGTCTCGGGCGGCGGGGCCGTGGTCTTGGGCGGCGGCGGCGGGTCGGCGTCCTCGTTGATGCCGGCGGGTTTCGGGAACGGCACGACCTTGGTGCCGTCGAGGGCCGTCTCCATGTAGGCGGTCCAGATCCGGGCCGGGAACGTGCCGCCGGTGATGTTGCCGTCCTGCGGGAGGTCCTCCATCTGGAGCTCCTCGCCGTCCTCACCGCTGCGGTAGAGGCCGACCGCTGCCTGCAGCTGCGGGACGTAGCCGTTGAACCACGCGGAGCGGAAGCTCTCCGAGGTGCCGGTCTTGCCCGCGGCCGGTCGGCCGAGGTTCTCGCCGACGTAGCGGGCGGTGCCGCCCTCCACGGGGTAGGTCATGGCGTCGATGACGTCGGACATCAGGTCCTTGTCGAAGACCTGCTGGGTCTTCTTCTCGACCTCGATCGTCGGCACGCCCGTGTCGAGGAAGCGGATCTCCTTGACGATGTACGGGTCGGCGCGCACGCCCTCGCCGGCGATCGTCGCGTAGGCGCTGGCCATGTCCATGACCGTGACGTAGTCGGTGCCGAGCACGTTGGCCACGTTCGCCTCCAGATCGCTGCGGACGCCTGCGTCCGCGGCCGCCTTCATGGACTTGTCCGGTCCGGCGAGGACGTTGAGCTCGGCATAGACGGTGTTGACCGAGCGGCCCGTCGCCCGGCGGAGGTCGATCCGCCCGAAGGACTCGTCACCGAAGTTCTTCACCCGTCCACGGCGCCCCGCCGACGTCGACGCGCCGGGGTCGGCGAACTCGTCGAAGTACCGGGGGCTGGAGCCGTTGAAGCGGGAGTTCAGGCTCACGTCGCCGGACTGCAGGGCGGCGATGAGCGTGAAGATCTTGAACGTCGAGCCGGCCTGCATTTTGTCCTGGGTCGCGGCGTTCTGCTGGCGCTTGGCGTAGTCCTCGCCGCCGTAGAGCGCCACGATCGCGCCGTCGCCCGGCCTGATCGACGCCATCCCGACGTGGACGTCGTCGGCCTCGGGGCGCTCGTCCTTGATGGCGTCCTGCATCGCGCGCTGCTTGGTGAACTCGATCGTCGACACGATGCGCAGCCCACCCCGGTCGATGTCGCTCTCGGGGATCTTGTGCTTGGCCACGAGCTCGTTCTTGACCATCTCGGTGAGGTATCCCACGGGGCCCGACTGCTTGCGGGCGGTGTACTCACGGACCTCCGGGAAGGTCGCCGCGTCGCGGTCGGCCTGGCTGAGCCAGCCGTTCTCCACCATCGCGTCGAGGATGAAACCCGAGCGCTCCTCGGCGTTGGCCTGCTGCTTCTCACCCAGGTCCGGGTCGTAGAGCGACGGGCCACGGATGACCGACGCGAGGAAGGCGCTCTCGGCCGGCGTCAGCTTGGAGACGTCCTTGTTGAAGTACGCCTTGGACGCCGTCTGGATGCCGTACGCGCCGCGACCGTAGTAGATCGTGTTGAGGTAGTTCTCCAGGATCTGGTCCTTGGTCTGCTGCTGGTCGATCTTCACCGAGATGAGGATCTCGCGGGCCTTGCGCGTCAGCGTGCGGTCCTGGGTCAGGAAGTAGTTCTTGACGTACTGCTGGGTGATCGTCGAGCCACCCTGGGTCGCCTGGCCCCCCTTGACCGCGACCCAGACCGCGCGGGCGATGCCCGTCGGCGAGATGCCGCTGTTCTGGTAGAAGGCCTGGTCCTCGGCCGCGAGCATGGCCTTCTGCATGTGGTCCGGCACCTTGGACAGCGGCACCGACTCGCGGTTGCCCTCCGAGTCGGACAGGCGGGCCATCTCGGTCTTGCCGTCGGCGTAGTAGATGATCGACGCCTGGGCGGTCGCGATCTCGTTCGCCTTCGGGATGTCGGTGCGCGCGTAGGCGATGCCCACCGCGACGAGGCCGAGGGCCCCGAGCGCGAGCAGGGTCCACAGCGCCCGCAGCAGCCAGGTGCGGCGGCGGGACCGCCCGGTGCCGGACGCGCCGCGAGCACCTCCGGAGCGGCTCGCGGAGGTGCGTGAGCCCGCGGGCTGCTGGGCCTGGGAGCGGGTGCTGGGCTTGCGTTGACTCATGCGACTTCCGGGGGAGAGGGCGGGGTGGGGTCGTGCGGGCCGCACGCGTGGCGGTCACGGACCCGACCGCCAGTATGGCCCGCACCACGCCCAAATCCCGAAACGGGGACCGGCGATCGGCCTGCGCGGACACCACGGCCGATATATCGGTGCGATGTATCTGTGTTAGCGTCCATGCTGACAAACGTCCCGTTTGTCCGCTCGGTTCCCGCCGGGCTCCCGGTGCCCTCCCCGGCGCCACGACCCCCGAGGAAGGAGTGCCATGGCCACCCGCCGAGCCCGCCTCCTCGAGTTCGCCGTCCTGGGCCTGCTCCACGAGGCACCGACCCACGGCTACGAGCTGCGGCGCCGCCTCAACACCGCGCTCGGGCCCTTCCGGGCACTGTCCTACGGCACGCTCTACCCGGCGCTGCGGGGCCTGCTCGACCAGGGCCTCATCGCCGAGACGGCCGACCTCTCGACCCCGGGCAGCCGTCGCCCCCGCGTCGTCTACGAGCTCACGGCCGCCGGCAAGGAGCACTTCGCCGACCTCGTCACCCGCTCCGACGCCTCGGCCTGGGACGACGACGGCTTCGACGTGCGCTTCGCGTTCTTCGCCCGCACCGAGCGGGACGTGCGCCTGCGCATCCTCGAGGGGCGCCGCTCCCGCGTCGAGGAGGACCTCGAGCGCGTGCGCGATGCCGCCACCCGCAGCCGTGAGCGCCTCGACGCCTACACCTCGGCCCTCCAGCGCCATGGCGAGGAGACCACGGAGCGCGAGGTCCGCTGGCTCACCGAGCTCATCGACGCCGAACGGCGCCACCCCACCGACCCCGGCCCCCAGCCGTAGGTGCCGCACGGCGCTGACCCGGCGCCCCGGCATTCCCCCGTCCACCCACCACTCGAGAACCCCAGGAGAAGCCCATGGGATCCATCCGCGTCGCCATCGTCGGCGTCGGCAACTGTGCGTCGTCGCTCGTCCAGGGCGTGCACTACTACCAGGACGCCGACCCGACCCAGACCGTCCCCGGCCTGATGCACGTCATGTTCGGTGACTACCACGTCCGCGACGTCGAGTTCGTCGCGGCGTTCGACGTCGACGACAAGAAGGTCGGCAAGGACCTCGCCGAGGCGATCGACGCCTCGGAGAACAACACGATCAAGATCGCCGACGTCCCGACGACCGGCATCACCGTGCAGCGTGGCACCACGCTCGACGGCCTGGGCAAGTACTACCGCCAGACCATCGACGAGTCCGCTGCGGAGCCGGTCGACGTCGTCGCCGTGCTGAAGGACACCCGGGTGGACGTGCTCGTGTCCTACCTCCCGGTGGGCTCGGAGCACGCCGACAAGTTCTACGCCCAGTGCGCCATCGACGCGGGTGTGGCCTTCGTCAACGCCCTGCCGGTGTTCATCGCGTCCGACCCCGAGTGGGCCGCGAAGTTCGAGGCGGCCGGCGTGCCGGTCATCGGCGACGACATCAAGAGCCAGGTCGGTGCCACCATCACCCACCGCGTCATGGCCAAGCTGTTCGAGGACCGCGGGGTGCAGCTCGACCGCACCTACCAGCTCAACGTCGGCGGCAACATGGACTTCAAGAACATGCTCGAGCGCGAGCGCCTGGAGTCCAAGAAGATCTCGAAGACCCAGTCGGTCACCTCGAACCTCACCGGCGCCCTCGCCGGCAAGACCGACGACCGCAACGTGCACATCGGCCCGTCGGACTACGTCGCGTGGCTCGACGACCGCAAGTGGGCGTACGTCCGCCTCGAGGGTCGTGCCTTCGGCGACGTGCCGCTCAACCTCGAGTACAAGCTCGAGGTCTGGGACTCCCCCAACTCGGCCGGCATCATCATCGACGCCATCCGTGCGGCGAAGATCGCCAAGGACCGCGGCATCGGTGGCGCCCTGCTCTCGGCGTCGTCGTACCTGATGAAGTCCCCGCCGGAGCAGCGCCCGGACGACCTCGGTCGCGCCAAGCTCGAGGCGTTCATCCGCGGGGAGGAGGAGCGCTGACCGCGCTCTGACCCCGCACGCCGAGCCGGCGGCATCCGGGATCCTCCGGATGCCGCCCGGTCCCGGCAGCCGGCTGGGCGCCGACCCGGGTCAGGCGGGGGTCGGGTCCCCGGCGCCACGACGGCTGCGGGGCACCCGCAGCCGCCTCCACCGTGGGCGGGGCTCGCCGACACGCTCGGCGTGCGCCAACAGCGGGCGCGGATCGGCGTCCGAGCGCAGCAGACGCCACCGGCTCGCCCCCGACCGCATCGTCGAGCGCGCCGCCTCGGCCTGCGCGTGCAGCGCGCGGGCCGTCTCGGGATCGCCCTCCCCGGCACCGAAGACGACGGCGTCGACCGACGCGGCAACGGTCGCGGCGGGCACGCCCCCCGGGGGCGCCGCCTCGACGACCGTGGGGCGGCCGGCGCTCTCGCGCGACGTCCAGTCCGGCGTCGCCGACAACCCAAGGGCGGATGCCGTGGCGGGCCGGGTGGATGCCGGCGCCAGGGCAGGTGCCGCCGTCTCGGCGGCGGCCACCGTGGTTCTCGCGGCGGCCTCGAGAACGGCGTCGTCGACCGCGAGCGCCTGCTCACGCCGGGTGGCGGGCCGCGGCACGGCCACCCCGAGCGAGCGGGCCTCGGCGACCAGGTCGCGCCAGACCCACGCGGCCCGCCCCGGCACCGGCCCGACCCGTGCGTGCCCCCGACGGCGTCGCGCCTTGAGCCACCGCAGGGTGAGCACCCAGAGGGCCGCGAGCAGCGGCGGCACGACGAGCGCGACGACGACGACCTTCAGCCACAGCGGCCAGGCGGCCACGTCGAAGGGGCTCTTCTTGCGCTTGGTGATGTCGGTGGCGTTCTGCGCCTGGTCGGGGCCCTGGAGCAGGGAGGGCGGGTTGACCCCGGCCGGGGGCGGCACCTGCGCCCCGACCTTCTGCTCCTCGGTCTTGAGCTGCTGCTCGCTCGGCGTCTTGTCGCGGCTCGGCACGAACGTGCTCGTGGCGAGCGGGAACCACGACCCGTCGTCGAGCTGCACCTCCACCCAGGCGTGCACGTCCCTGCCGCGGATCGTCCCGTCGGGCTGGGGGTCCGCGCCCATGACGACCCGCGACGGGATGCCGAGCCGCTGGCCGGCCAGCGCCAGCGTCGCGGCGTACTGCTCGTCGTTCCCGGCGAGCTTGGTGGAGTTGACGAACCGGCCGAGCCGCGCGGTCGCGTGACCCGGGAGGTAGACCTTCTCGAAGCTGTTGGGGGTGCCGCCGTCGGTGTAGGTGCCCTCGGTGCGCATCTGGTTCGCGACGGCCCTCAGCTTGGCCCAGGACCCTTCCGCGCGGGAGGTCCAGGCGTCGATCCGCGCGTCGAGCAGGTCGACGTCCTGGCTCGCCGAGCTGCCGCTCGCGACGTCGAGGTCCTCGGGCAGCCGCGCGACGGGGGCGCTCGGCAGCAGCGCGGTCATCGTGTAGCGCTCGCCGCCGAGCAGCGAGCGCGGCACGACGGCGGTGCTCGTGTCGGTGTTGAGCCACAGCTCGTCGGCGAGCTCGTCGGACCTCGGTCCGGTGAACTCCACGCGTGTCGGGGCGCCGACGGTCGGCAGCCAGGGGCCGGCGTACCCCCCCTCGACGACGTCGACGGTCACCGTGACCGGACGGCCGCCCCCCGCGGCCGAGATGCGTGAGCCGACCTGCTGGAAGGGCACGCCGTCGGCGCTGCGGTCGGCGGCGCCCCAGACGAGCCCGTCGTAGGCGTCGAGCGTCGCGAACCGCACGAGCGCACCCTCGGGCAGGCCCTGCACCCGCAGGACCTCCTTGTCGTAGAGCTCGGCGGGGTTCGGCTCGGTGTAGCGGCGGAACCCGGGCAGCGGGCTCGGGAACTGCGAGACGTCGAGGGGCGGCACGAGCGAGGTGCGCACGACCTCGCGGCGGTCGTCGGCGTCGGTGCCCGGCAGGAAGGGCCCGACGACGAGGCCCGCGACCACCGCGAGCGCCACGAGCGCCCCACCGGTGGCCAGGCGGACCCCCCGGCCGGCGCCGTTCTGGACGGGGGGGCGGGTGCGGTGCGCGCGCGCGGCGAGCCAGCCGATGAGCACCAGCGCGAACCCCACGCCCTGCACGAGGGTGGCCGCGGGCTCGAGCGTGCCGAGGGCGATCGACCCGGCGAGCAGCGCCAGCGGCGCGACGGCCGTGAGCGGCACCGATGGCCACCGGCGGGCGAGCCCCAGCGTGAGGGCCCCGCCGAGCAGGCCGGCGAGCCACGGCAGCGCGAGCACCGGTCCGCGCGCGTCGACCGGGGGCAGGAGCGTCAGCCACTTCTTCCAGCCGGTGACGGCCCACGTGGCGAGGTCGGTGAGGGTCTGGGCGGTGGGCAGCACGCCCCCCACGAGGTCGGTGCGCACGGCGACGAGGCCGCCGAGGAGGAAATGGGTGGCCGCCAGCACGAGGAGCGTCGTGACGGCCAGCCACCGGAAGGCCGCGGCGAGGTGGCCGATGACGAGGCCGAGCACGAGACCGACCCCTGCGGCGAGGACCCACTCGACCCCGAGGAACCCGGTGCGGAGCCCCACGAGCGCGATCGTCACGAGGACGGCGGCGGATGCCGCGTCGACGAGCGCGTCACGGTCGGGCACCGCGCGCTGGAGCAGCCCGGGCGCGTCGGGGTCGCGGCGCCGGGTCGAGCGGCGCGGCGCACCCCCGCGCAGCGCGGTCCCGAACCCCGGCCCTTCGGGGGTGGCCGGGCCGGGGCCGGGCGCGTGGCTGCTCATGTCAGGGCCCCCGCGAAGAGGACGCGACGCAGGTCGGTGAGCTCACGGACGTGCAGGAGCACGAGGTCGCCGACCCGGCGGACGCCGACCTGCTGGTGGTCGTCGACGAGGATGACGACCTTGATGACCTCGGGCTCGAACTGGCCGAGGGTGCGCTGCACCTGGATGAAGGGGCGTTCGCTGCCCGTGACGAGCACGGCGACACTCGCGTCGGGCGCGAGCGCGGCGGCCGCACCGGCGCAGGCGAACACGTCGTCCGGCCCGACCTCGGCCCGGGCCAGGGCGTCGAGGGTGAGCGGCGCCGTCGTGCGGGACACCGACTGCCCGTGGCACACGACCGTCGTGTCCTGCTCGTCGAGGATCGAGCGCACGGCCAGGGAGGCGGCGCACGAGATCGCGAGCTCCACGGCCTCCTCGCCACCGGCATACACGTCGGGTGTGGTGTCGACGACGACCGCGAGGTGCGATCGTCGCGTGTCGAGGAACTGGCGCACGAGGAGCCGGCCGTGCTTGGCCGAGGAGCGCCAGTGGATGTAGCGGCGGTCGTCGCCCGGCTGGTACTCCCGCAGCGCGTGGAACGCGAGGTCGGACATCGACAGGTCGGGTGTCACCTCCCCCTCGAGGTCGCGCAACAGGCCGGCGCCCAGGCTCTCGAGCGAGACGGTGAGCGGGTGCACGAACAGCTCGGTGCGCTGGGTCCAGGCGACGGTGCGGCGCACGAGCCCGAGGGGGTCGCCGTGCACCGTGGTCGCCGGGCCAACGGGCACGACCCCGCGGCGGCGGGTCGGCACGACGAACAGCTCCTCGTGGGAGCGGCC
>DATITJ010000128.1:0-1751 GCA_035467935.1 Ornithinibacter sp. | reverse complement strand
GCACTCACGACGGGGCGCACGACGGGGTGCACGCCGGGGCGGGTGACGACGGCGACTGGCTGGCCGACGGCATCCGCTCGCTCTTCTCCCGCCTCGAGTGCGGAAATGGTCGCTCTGGCAGCCGTTTCCGCACTCACGACGAGGACGCCGTGGCGTCCGGCGTCGCGGGCCTCCTCGGCCGCGGGTCGGGCCTCACCCCCTCCGGTGACGACGCGCTCGCCGGGGCCCTGCTCGTCGCCCACGCCCTCGGCGCCGCGGCACCCCTCGCCGCCGCGGTCCGTGCCCGCCTCGCCGCGACGACGGCCGTCTCCGCGGCCCTGCTCGACGCGGCGGCCGACGGGTTCGCCGCCCGCGACGTCGTGACCCTCGTCGACGCCGCCCTCGCCGGCGACGACGACGCCGTCGCCGTCGTGCTTCCGCACGTGCTGGCCATCGGCCACAGCTCGGGGCGCGACCTCGTCACGGGTGTCGCCGCCGCGCTGCAGGCCACGACCGAGCTCACCCCCGAAGGACGGAGCGTCGCATGACCACCCACGTCGAGCTGCGCCGAGGTGCGTACCACGACTCCGTGAGCCTCATGCAGGTCTCGCGAGCCGTCGCCGGCACCCCCGGCGTCACCGCCGCCCAGGTCGCGATGGCCACCGAGCTCAACGTCGACGTGCTGCGCGGCATGGGCTTCGACGTGCCCGCCGAGGCCGGCCCCAACGACCTCGTCGTCGCGCTGCGCACCGAGACCGCGGATGCCGTGGACGTGGGCCTGGCGGCCGTCGCCGACGCGCTCGCCGGGCTGCGGGCGACCACGGACTCCGGGGGTGGCGACGACACGGTCGCCCCGCGCACCCTCGGCTCGGCCGCGGCCCGCGAGGGCGCGACGCTGGCCGTCATCTCGGTGCCCGGGCAGCACGCGGTCACCGAGGCGTTCGACGCGATCGCGTCGGGGATGTCGGTGATGCTGTTCTCCGACAACGTGTCCGTCGAGGACGAGGTGCGGCTCAAGGACGCCGCGGCCGCGGCCGACGTGCTCGTCATGGGGCCTGACTGCGGCACGGCGCACATCGGCGGGGTGGCGCTCGGGTTCGCCAACGTCGTGCGGCCGGGGTCGGTGGGCATCGTCGCGGCATCCGGCACCGGGGCGCAGCAGGTCATGTGCCTGCTCGACGCGGCGGGGGTCGGCATCAGCCACGTCCTCGGCGTCGGTGGCCGCGACCTCAAGGCCGCCGTGGGTGCCCGGTCCACGCGCCAGGCGCTGCGGGCGCTCGCCGACGACCCGGCGACCGAGACCGTCGTGCTCGTCTCCAAGACGCCGGACCCCACCGTGCTCGCCGAGGTCGAGGCGTATGCCGGTGAGCTGGGTGTGCGGGTGCACGGGGCGGTGCTCGGTGCCGGTCGGCCCGACCTCACGGCCTCGGTGGAGGCCTTCCTCGCCGCCGAGGGGCACGCCGTGCCGCAGTGGCCCGCGACGGTCGCGCCCGCCGAGGACCCGGCCCTGGCCCGCGGCACCGCGCTGCGCGGCCTGTTCTGCGGCGGCACCCTCGCCGACGAGGCCATGACGGTCGCCGAGGCCGAGCTGGGCGGCATCCGCAGCAACATCGCGCACCACCGCGACCTGCTCCTCGGAGCCGACCTGCGCGGCGACGGCCACGTCGTCATCGACTTCGGCGACGACGGGCTCACCCGCGGGCGCGCCCACCCGATGATCGACCCCACCCTGCGGATGGAGCGGATCGCGGCCGAGGCCGCCGACCCGACCT
>DATITJ010000127.1:0-4473 GCA_035467935.1 Ornithinibacter sp. | reverse complement strand
CCGGGCCGGATGACCTTCCCGGCCTACAGCGGATCGATCCTCCCCGAGCACGCCGCGGTACCGGAGCCGTGAGGCGGGCCGTCGGCTGGGTCGGCGAGCTGGCCATCACCCTCGGGTTGCTCCTCCTCCTCTTCGTCGCGTGGCAGCTGTGGTGGACCGACCTCGTCTCCGACCGCGAGGCGACCCGGGTCGTCGCGACCCTGGAGGACGAGTTCGCCAGCGCCCCGGTCACGGCGACGCCCCTCCCGGCATCCGGCATCCCCGAGGGCATCGGTGACGACGGTGCGTTCGCGATCATGCGGATCCCGCGCTTCGGCGCCGACTACGCGCGTCCGCTCATCGAGGGCACCGACAGCCCCGTCCTCGTTCTCGGCCTCGGGCACTACGTCGGCACCGCCGGGCCGGGGCAGGTGGGCAACTTCGCCGTGGCCGGTCACCGCACGACCTACGGCCGGCCGTTCCACGACGTCGACCGGCTGCGTGACGGCGACCGGGTCGTCGTCGAGACGGTCGACACCGTGCACGTCTACGAGGTGACCTCGCGCGACGTCGTGCGGCCCACCGACGTCGAGGTCATCGCGCCCGTGCCCGACGACCCGGGGGCGGCGCCCACGCAGGCGCTCATCACGCTCACCTCGTGCCACCCGAAGTACAGCGCCACCGAGCGCTTCGTCGTGCACGGCCGGCTCGTCCAGAGCGTGCCGCGCCCGCAGTGGGACCCGTCCGCCTGGCTCACGACCCCCCCGAAGGGCTGAGCGATGTATGCCGCGCTGTGGCGCCTGCTCCCCGGCCCCCGGTGGGCGCGGGTGCTGCAGTGCCTCGTCCTGGCCGCGGTGGTCGTCGCGGTCTGCTTCGAGTGGGTCTTCCCGGCGATCAGCCCGCACCTGCCGTTCACGGACAACACCGTCGGTGCGGCATCCGGGCACGACAGTGCACCATGGTCGGCATGACCCGCGTCCTCGTCGTCGACAACTACGACAGTTTCGTCTTCACGATCGTCGGCTACCTCGAGCAGCTGGGCGCGCGGTGCGAGGTCGTGCGCAACGACGCGGTCGCGCCGGGTGACGCGGCCGACTTCGACGGCGTGCTCGTCTCCCCCGGGCCGGGCACCCCGGAGGAGGCCGGGGTCTCGATGGCGATGATCGAGGCGTGTGCCGAGCGGGCCCAGCCGATGCTCGGCGTGTGCCTGGGCCACCAGGCGCTGGGCGTCGTCATGGGGGCCACCGTCGACCGGGCCCCCGAGCTGCTGCACGGCAAGACCTCGCAGGTGCACCACGACGGCACCGGGGTGCTGGCCGGTGCCCCCGACCCGTTCACCGCGACGCGCTACCACTCGCTGACGATCGAGCCCGAGACCCTTCCCGACCAGCTCGTCGCCAACGGCCGCACCGAGTCGGGCATCATCATGGCCGTCCGCCACACCTCGCTCCCGCTGCACGGCGTGCAGTTCCACCCCGAGTCGGTGCTCACGCACGGCGGTCACCGCATGCTCGCCACGTGGCTCGAGCTGTGCGGGATGCCGGATGCCGTCGAACGCTCGGTCGGCCTCACCCCGCTCGTGCACGACGCCGCGGGTGTCGCCCGGATCGTCGCCGCCGGCTGACCGGCATCCGGGACGGAACCGGCGGGGAAGCACTGACCACCGGTCGATGCCGCCCCGCGGTCAGGGGCTGGCCGACGGCGTGGGGGTCGGCGACTCGGTGGGGCTCGGGGTCGGGGTCGGGGTCGGCGTCGACGTCGGCGTGGGGGTCGCGGTCACGGTGGGCGCCGGCCGCTGCGCGATGACGATCGTGACGGTCCCACCGATGTCGACCTTGCCGTCGCGCGGGTCCTGCTCGATGACGTCGCCCTGGTCGACCGTGCTCGACTCACGGAACTCCGTCTTCGACCCCAGCCCCGCGGCGTTGAGCAGCCGCTGGGCCTCGTCGGTGGACTTGCCGACGACGTTGGGCACGACGACCTGGCCGGTGCCGACCCGCAGCGTGATCGTGCTGTTCGGGGACACCGACGTGCCGCTGCCCGGGTTGGAGTCGATGACGACGTCCTTCTCGGTCGCGGGGTCGTCGACCCGGGTGGGCTCGCCCACGACGAGGTCGAGGTCCTCGAGGAGGGCCTTGGCCTCGGCGAACGGCCTGCCGCTCACGTCGGGCACCAGGATGGCGCTGGCACCGGACGACACGGTGAGGGCGACCGACGTGCGCTCCGCGACCATCGTCCCCGCCGCCGGGTCCTGGCTGATCACCTCGCCCTCGGGCACGGTGTCACTGGGGGCCGTGACGATCGTCGAGGTCAGCAGGGCCCGCGCGAGGTTGGCCTCGGCCGTCTGCTGGGGCAGCCCCACCACCCTGGGCACCGACACCTGCGGCACCTCGGGGTCGCGCAGACCGGAGAACAGGCCGTAGCCGAGCGCTCCGATGGCGGCGAGGACGGCGATGGCGAGCAGGACGTAGACCGCGGGGTTGCGCTTCTGCTCCTCCTCCTGCGCAACGCCCGGGAAGGTCTCGGTGCCCGGGCCGTGGGCCGCATCGGCGGGCGTGACCGGCGCCGCGGCATACCCCTGGGTGGCGTCGGAGTCGAGAGCGGGCAGCGCCTGCGTCGCGGCACCCGCGAGCACGGCGCCCCCTGCGGCCGCGCCGGCGAGGGCCGCGGCCGAGCCGTGCGCCGCGTCGCTGATCGGGCGGCCGAGGCGCACCGCCTGCAGGTCGGTGCGGAACTCGGCGGCGGTCTGGTAGCGGGCGTCGCGGGGCTTGGCCAGCGAGTGCAGCACGACGGCGTCGAGGTCCTCGGACACGCCGTCGACGTAGCGCGACGGTGCGGTGGGCTGCTCGCCGACGTGCTGGTAGGCGATCGACACCGGGCTCTCGCCCATGAACGGCGGGCGGCCGGTGAGCAGCTCGAAGAGCATGCAGCCCGTGGAGTAGAGGTCGGAGCGCGCGTCGACCGACTGGCCCTGGGCCTGCTCGGGCGAGAAGTACTGCGCGGTGCCGATGACGGACTGGGTCTGGGTCATCGTCGCGTTGGCGTCGGCCAGGGCGCGGGCGATGCCGAAGTCCATGACCTTGATCGTGCCGTCGTCGAGGATCATGACGTTCGCGGGCTTGATGTCGCGGTGGACGATGCCGTTGCGGTGGCTGTAGCCGAGCGCGTCGAGCACCCCCTCGGTGATCTTCAGGGCCTCGTGGGGCGGCAGCGGGCCGCGCTCGGTGATGACCTGGCGCAGGGTGCGTCCGTCGACGTGCTCCATGACGATGAAGGGCACCTTGACCTCGGCCCCGCCGGCCTCCACCGCGGAGTCCTCGCCGTGGTCGTAGACGGCGACGATCGAGGCGTGGTTGAGCCCGGCGGCCGACTGCGCCTCACGGCGGAACCGGCTGATGAAGGTCTGGTCGCGAGCGAGGTCGCTGCGCAGCATCTTGATCGCGACCTGGCGACCGAGGCGCGAGTCGTAGCCCAGGTGCACCTCGGCCATGCCGCCGCGCCCCAGGAGCTCGCCCACCTCGTAGCGCCCCCCGAGCAGCTTCGGGACCTCAGCCATGGTGCGCACTCCTCGGGGGACAGCTCGTCGATCGGGTCGTCGGTCTCGTCATCGGTCCAGCCTGGCTTCCATCATCCGCTTGGCGATCGGGGCCGCGACCGCGCCGCCGCCGGCCTCGCTCCCGGCCACCCCACCGTCCTCGGCGATCACCGCGACGGCGATCTGCGGGTCGTCGGCGGGCGCGAACGAGATGAACCACGCGTGGGCCTTGCGCCCCTCGCCGTGCTGCGCCGTTCCGGTCTTTCCCGCGACGGCGACGCCGTCGATCTGGGCCCGCCTGCCGCTGCCGTCCTCGACGACGGCCTCCATCATCCGCGTCAGCTGGGCGGCCACCTCGGGCGTCACGGCCTGCGAGAGCTCCTGCGGGTCGGCCGACTCGATGACCGAGAGGTCGGACCCGATGACCGACTGCACGAGGTAGGGCTTCATGACCGCTCCCTGGTTGGCGACCCCCGCTGCGACCATCGCCATCTGCAGCGGGGTGCTGCGCACGTCGTACTGCCCGATCGACGCCTGGGCCAGCTGGGGCTGGTTCATCTCGGGCGGCACCGTGCTGGGGGTCACCCGCATCGGGATGGTGATCGCGTCGCCGAAGCCGAACTTCGCCGCCTGCGCCTGGAGGGCCTCGGTGCCGATGTCCATGCCGATCGATGCGAATGCCGTGTTGCACGACACGGCGAGTGCCTCGGTCATCGTCACCTCGTCGTTCGGGCCGCACGGCCCGTCGAAGGCGTTGGGGAGGTCGGCGTCCGTCTGCGGCAGGTCGAGGATCGCGGGGCCGGGCACCACGGTGTCCTCGGTGTAGTCGCCGGTCGAGAGGGCCGCCGCGGCCGTGACGACCTTGAACACCGAGCCCGGGGGATAGAGGTCCCCGTTGATGGAGCGGTTGACGAGCGGCTTCGCGGGGTCGCCGTTGAGCTCGGCGTAGCTGTTCTCGA
>DATITJ010000126.1:0-1949 GCA_035467935.1 Ornithinibacter sp. | reverse complement strand
CGATGCGGATCTCGCGGGCGGTGGCGTCGATGTCGGCGTCGGAGAGCCGGCCCTTGCCACGCAGGTTCTTGAAGGTGTCGGCAAGGCGGTCGGAGAGAGTGGCGAACACGGCGTGGTCAGTCCTCGGGATCGATCTCGGTGGCGTACGACGATGGAGCGCGGGCTGCCCCGCACGGTCGACCAAGCCTAACCGCCGGGAGGAGAATGACCGGATCCAGCGCGCCCCGGCGGGAACCGGGTGCTGGTGGTGGGTGTCGTCATGGCGGACCGACGACTGGCCCGGTGGGCGGCTCCGTGAGGCGCGGTCAGCCTCCCAGCGCGCTGCGTACGGCGTGGGCCGCGGTCGCCGCGCGCTCCTCGGTCGGCCGCACTCCCCCGACCTCCTGGACGTAGAACACGTCGACGGCCTGCGGGCCCATCGTGGAGACGTGCGCGGAGGCCACCGTCAGCCCGAGCTCGGCCAGCGTGGCCAGGACCAGGTGGATGACGCCCGGGCGGTCCGACGTCCGGATCTCCAGGACCAGGGACTGCCGCGACGCGGCCGGACGCACCTCGACGATCGGCGGCAGCTCGTCGTCCTTGCCGCGCGCGAGGTGGTCGGGCAGCCGCTGGGTGCCCTCGGCGACGCGCCGGATGCGGTCGCGCACCACGGCCGGGTCCAGGTAGGCGTCCGGCACCTCCCAGGAGCTCACCCCCCACTCGCCGTCCGCGTCGACCTGGCCCCACGCGCGGGCAGCGTGCACCGGGACCCGCAGCACGGTGAGGGCGCCGGCGACATCGGCGAGGAGTCCCACCCGGTCGGCGGCCACCACGGTGACGGTGGCGCCGACGTCCTGCGGCGTGATCTCGACCGACACCGCGCCCGCGTCACGGCGTACGACGTCGGGGATGGGGAGCACCGCGGTCGATGACGGGTCGGCCACCTCGGCTCCCAGCGCTGCGGAGGCCCGCGACGTGAGCCGGTCCACCAGGGAGGCCCGCCAGGTCGTCCACGCGGCCGGGGAGGTGGCGCGGGCATCGGCCTCGGAGAGGGCCCGCAGCAGCTCGAGGCTGGCCGCGTCCGGGACGTGGGCGAGCAGCTCGGCTGTGGTCGCCGGGTCGTCGGGGTCGCGAGTGGTCGCGAGGGTGGCGAGGAGGAGGTGCCAGCGCACGAGCGACGCGACGACCTCGGCGTCGAGGTCGCTGAAGCCCATCCGGGCCACGATCTTGCGCGCCATGGGCGCCCCGGCGACTGAGTGGTCGTGCCGCGAGCCCTTGCCGATGTCGTGGAGCAGGGCAGCGACGAGCAGGAGGTCGGGTCGCCGCACGGTCCTGATCAACGATCCGGCCTCGGCGCACGTCTCCACCACGTGGCGGTCGACGGTGAAGCGGTGGATCGCCGAGGCGTGCGGCAACAGCCGGATCTCCTCCCACTCGGGCAGGAAGCGGTCGAGCGCCCCGGTCTCGTCGAGCGTCTCCCACACCGGCATCAGGCCGGGCCCGCTGGCGAGCAGGCGCACGAGGGCGTCGCGGGCCGCGGCCGGCCACGGCACGGGGAGGTCGGCGCCCTCGCGCACGAGGCGGGCCGCAGTGGTCGGCGCGAGGACGACGTCACGGCTGGCCGCCTCCGCGGCGGCGCGCAGCAGCAGGGTGGGGTCCTCGTCGGGACTGGTCCCGCGGTCGAGCACCACCTCGCCGCGGGACAGGGCGATCCCGGGGGCCAGCGTCGTGAGCGCCGGCGTCCGCCGCTCGCGCTCGCTGGAGGGCCTGGCCATCACCGCGTCCGCACGACGCCACGCGAGGCGGGAGAGGTGGGAGATGCGGCGCCCCAGGGAGCGGACGTGGCGCTGTGCGGCCTCGGCGTCGGCCAGGCCCAGCCGTTCGGCGAGCGGGCCCCACATCTCGGGGGCGACCCTGTCGCTGGCGCGCCCGGTGAGCACGTGCAGCTCGTCGCGGGCGTCGAGCAGGGT
>DATITJ010000125.1:0-11807 GCA_035467935.1 Ornithinibacter sp. | reverse complement strand
CCCCACAGCCACGACAGCTCGGCCAGGCCGAAGTCCGTGGCCTTGTAGTCGCGGTAGTTGCGCACCGGGGTCGTCGACCAGGTGACGCAGCCCTTGACCCCGAGACCGACGGTGTGCGCCGGCAGCTCGAACTCGTCGATGATCGCGTCGATGGCCCTCAGCGCCCGCACGTTGACCGCCTCGGCCTCCGCGAGGGCCTCGTGGGTGCAGACCTCGTCGACGGCCTTGGCGGCCGCCATGACGAGCGGGTTGCCGTTGTAGGTGCCGAAGTGGGCCATCCGCCCGTCGACGACGACCTCCATGACCTCGCGCTTGCCCCCGAAGGCGGCCAGCGGCAGCCCGCCGCCGATCGACTTGGCGAGCGTGATGAGGTCGGGCGTGACACCGAGCCGCTGGGCCGCGCCGGCGTAGCCGGCGGTCAGGCCGGTCTTGACCTCGTCGAAGATGAGGACGACGCCGTGCGCGTCGCACGCCGCGCGCACCCCCGCGAGGTACCCCTCGTCGGGGACGACGATGGAGAGGTTCTCGATCACCGGCTCGACGACGAGGCACGCGATCTCGCTGCCGTGCTCGGCGAGGACCCGGTCGAGCTGGCCGAGGTCGTTGTAGGCGATGACGTGCACCGTGCCCGCCTCGACGTCGAAGGGGACCTGGGGCACCGGGGCGTCCGCCGGGCCGATCTCGTCGAGGCCGGGCTTGACCGACACCTGGAGGCCGTCGTAGCCGCCGTGGTAGCCGCCCTCGATCTTCACGATCGCCTTGCGCCCGGTGTAGGCGCGGGCCGACCGGATGGCGTACATCAGCGACTCGGTGCCGGAGTTGGTGAACCGCACCATGTCGAGCTGGAAGCGCTCGCAGAACCGCTCGCTCATCTCGGTGGCCTGGGGCGACGGGGTGACGAACAGGGTGCCCGTGTGCGTGAGCGCCTCGGTGACCCGCTCCACCACGTGGGGGTTCAGGTGACCGACGAGCATGGCGCCGAAGCCCATCGACAGGTCGAGCAGACGGTTGCCGTCGACGTCGGTGAGCCACGCGCCGCGGGCGGAGGCGATGGAGACGGGGTACGGCTCCCAGTGCTGGAACGAGCTCGTCACCCCGAGGGGCAGCGTCGCGCTGGCCCGCTCGTTGTGGGCGCGCGACTTCCCCGACCACGACGCGAAGCGCTCCCACTCGGCGGCCAGGAGGCGCTCGACGACGGCCGGGTCGACCGGACGGCTGGTCGCCGGGAGTCGCCGGTAGGTGGCCGGGTCGTGCGCCGGCACGGTGGGTGCCGAGCCGGGTGCGGTCTGCAGGTCCTCGCTCATCAGGGCGTCTCCTCCCCCACGCTGGGGTGGGTGTTGGTCTCGGGTCCGTCATCGGCGACCCGCGGGTGGAACCGTCTCGTGCCCGATCCACGGATCCCTTCTTCAGGCACCATATCCGCCTTCGGATTCATGCGACAAATCGCGGTCACACGAGTGGTACCGCTGGCCTCGTGGCCACCAGGACCCCACGGCATACGCTGGCCGCACCATGCAGTGCGACTACTTCGACGCCGGCCGGTGCCGGTCGTGCACCCTCATGGGCAGCCCGTATGCCGGCCAGCTGGCGGAGAAGGCGGCCCGCGCCGTCGCGTCCCTCGCCGCCGTGGCGCCCGACGTCGTGTGGCTGCCCCCGCAGCGCAGCGCGGAGTCGCACTACCGCAACAAGGCCAAGCTCGTCGTCGCCGGTCGCGCGGGGCGCCCCACCTTCGGCATCCTCGACGAGCGCGGCCGCGGTGTCGACCTGCGCCGGTGCGGCCTCTACGAGCCGGGCCTCGCCGCCACCTTCGACCCGCTGCACCGCTTCGTCGCCGAGCTGGGCATCGAGCCCTACGACGTCCCGGGCCGGCGTGGCGAGCTCAAGCACGTCATCGTGACCCACTCCCCCGCCGGCGAGCACCTCGTGCGCTTCGTCGTGCGCTCACCCCGGTCGGTCGAGGTCCTGCGTGCCGCCGTCCCCGACCTCCTCGCGGCGCTGCCGTCGGCCCGCGTGGTCACCGCCAACGTGCTGCCCGAGCACAAGGCCGTCCTCGAGGGCGAGCACGAGGTGCTGCTCACCGATGACGGGCTCCTCCCGGTGCAGGTCGGTGACGCCACGCTGCTGCTCGGCCCGCGGGCGTTCCTGCAGACCAACACCCGCGTCGCGGCGGCGCTCTACCGCCAGGCGCGCGACTGGGTCGACGCCGTGCAGCCGCGCACCGTCTGGGACCTCTACTGCGGGGTCGGGGGCTTCGCCCTCCACCTCACGGGGCACGGCCGCCGGGTCGTCGGGCTGGAGAGCGCCCGGGACGCCGTCGACGCGGCGCGCACCGCCGCGGCAACCGACGAATCCGACTCCCCTGCAGCCGAGTTCGTCGTCGGTGACGCCACCACGGACACCCCGCCCGGCCCGGCCCCCGACCTCGTGGTCGTCAACCCGCCCCGCCGGGGCATCGGCCCGGACCTCGCGGCCTGGCTCGAGCGGTCGAGCGCGACCCACGTCGTCTACTCCAGCTGTCACCTGGTCTCGCTCGTGCGCGACCTCGAGCGGATGCCGTCGCTGCGCGCCACGACCGCCCGGGTGTTCGACATGTTCCCCCAGACGCCCCACCTCGAGACCGCCGTCCTGCTCGAGCGGCGCTGACCCGTCACGAACCGGCCTAGGCTGCCGGCATGACCTTCTCCATCGCCGCCCGCGACGGCGACGCCTGGGGCGTGGCCGTGGCCAGCAAGTTCCTCGCCGTCGGTGCGGTCGTGCCGCGCGTCCTCCTCGGGGTGGGGGCGGTCGCGACCCAGTCCCACGCCCGCGTCGCCTACCTCGACGAGGTGCTCGACGCCGTCGCCGACGGAGCGAGCGTGGCCGAGGCCCTCGACGCGGCCGTCGCCGGTGACGCCGGGCGGGACCTGCGCCAGGTCGGCGCGGTCGGGCCGGCGGGTGCGGTCACGTTCACCGGAGCGGGGTGCTTCCCGTATGCCGGTGGGGTCGCCGCGGGTGACGAGCACACGGCATACGCCATCCAGGGCAACATCCTCACCGGGCCCGAGGTGCTCGAGGCGATGGAACGTGCGTGGCTCGGCGGCGCGGGACGACGCCTGGACCACCGGCTGCTCGCCACGCTGCTCGCCGGGGACGACGCCGGCGGCGACTCCCGCGGACGCCAGAGCGCCGCCCTGGTCGCGCATGCCCCGGGCGCCGGCTACGACGCGTGCGGCGTGCTCGCCGACCTGCGCGTCGACGACCACCCCGACGCCACCCGCGAGCTCGCCCGCATCCACGCCCTGGCCACCCTCCACTTCGGCGCGCCGGAGGACGTGCGGCCGCTCGAGGGCGCCCTGCGCGCCGAGGTGGCAGCCGCCCTGGCGGGCCTCGGGCACGTCGGGGTCGACACGGCCGCCGAGCTCGAGACGTGGATGTCCGGCGCCAACCTCGAGAACCGCCACTCCCGGGACGGCATCGACGCCCGGGTCCTCGACGAGCTCCGGGCCGCCGTGCAGCTCCCGACCCCCGGCCCCGAGCACGACACCGCCACCGAGTCCTGACCCACTCACGTCGGGTGCGAACCCGTGCGCTCACTCGAAGCGCGACGGGTCACCGGCGCCCACGCGCACGACCTCGGCGGCACCGCTCGAGAGGTCGACGACCGTCGTCGGCTCGGTGCCGCACTCCCCCGAGTCGATGACGACGTCGACGACGTGGTCGAGGGCCTCCTTGACCGCCCAGCCGTCGGTCATCGGGTCGGTCTCGCCCGGCAGGATCAGCGTCGAGGACAGCATCGGCTCACCGAGCTCGGCGAGCAGCGTCCGCACGACGGGGTGCTCGGGGATGCGCACGCCCACGGTGCGCTTCTTGGGGTGCAGCAGCCGTCGCGGCACCTCGTGGGTCGCGGGGAGGATGAACGTGTAGGGCCCGGGGGTCGACGCCTTGACCGCACGGAAGACCGCGTTGTCGACGTGGACGAGCTGTCCGAGCTGGGCGAAGTCGCGGCAGACGATGGTGTAGTGGTGCTTGTCGTCGAGCCGGCGGATCTCCTTGATCCGGTCCTTCGCGTGCTGGTTGCCGACCATCGCGCCGAGCGCGTAGCCGGAGTCGGTGGGATAGGCGATGAGACCGCCGTCGCGCAGCACTGCGACGGCCTGGGCGATGGCCCTGGGCTGCGGGTCGACCGGGTGGACGGCGAGGTAGCGGGCCATGTCCTCACGATAGGCCCGGTGCCCGACCGGCGCAGGGCTCGGCGGTCACGGGCCACGCAGGCCGCGGTTCCACAGCTCGGCGGTCTGCACCAGCCAGAACACCGCGAACAGCGTGATGAGCACGACCTCGACCCAGAGCACCACGGAGGTCGAGCCCGTCGCGAGGCTGATCGCGACCGTGGCCGCGAGGGCGGCGAGCATGGTGAGCGCGATCGTGCGGTACACCGCGACGTAGCGGCTGCGCCCCGATGGCACGGTGCCCTGCCGCATGCCCTGCTGCACGTCGCGGGCGTTGAGCCACACGACGGCGATGATCGCGAGGAACATCGGGATCGCGGCGGCGTCGTGACCACGCTCGAGGAAGCTGTCGCGGGCCCGGACGAACCACACCACACCCGACCCGAGCACGACCACGGTCAGGCCCAGCCCGAGGCGGTTGGGGGTGCTGAGCCGCACGCCCCCGGCCTCCCGGCGGGCCAGGATCACGGCGGCGACGCCCACGACGACCCCGGTGACGAACAGCGCGGGCATGTTGTTGGCGACGCCCTCCGGGACGCCGACCCCGGTCGGCGAGGAGCCGCAGCGGCCCGACGCCGCCGTGGGGACGAAGGCGACCCCGGGGGCGAGCATGCCCGCGAGGTTCATGAGGCCGTCCTCCCCGTCGGTGTTGCCCTTGAGCGCGACGAGGCAGACGCCCATCGTCACGAGCACGCCGACGAACACCGCGCGCACCGGCGTGAAGTAGTAGGCGCTGATCGAGGGCTGGAGGCACCGGTCGGCGGCCGCCCACTCCAGCGCCACCGACACGAAGAGCAGCAGCACGAGCGCCGCGAGGGCGATGCGCAGGTAGTTGTAGGTCTTGACGGCCGCGAGGGCGGGGTCGGGCTCCATGGCGATCACTCCTTCCACCTCGTGAGGAGGGCGCGGGAACCGCCCCCGATACCGGTCAGTCCTCGCGCATCCTCACCGGGGTGCCGCGCTGCACGGTCCGCGACACCGTGCACAACCGGTCGCGGCTCTGCTCGATGGCCCGCGGCAGCCGCTCGCGCGCCCGGTCGCCGGCCTCGCCGTCGGGGAAGCGCACCGCGAAGGCGACCTCGAGCTCGCCGAGGTGGTTCTCGACCCCGTCGCGCATCTTCTCGCCCGCGGCGGTGACGTCGAACCCCACGGGCTCGGCGATCCGGCTGGTCATGAAGTCGACGTCGGTGGCGCTGCACGCGGCCATCGCCGTGAGGAAGAGCTCCACCGGGGTGAAGTCGGCCGACTCCCCTCCCCCGCCGACGCTCAGCGTCCCGCCCCGGACGTTGGTCACGAGGTAGGTGCCCTTGCCGGTGCGCGTCATCGTCACGCTGCGATGGCCGGGACCGGTGCCACCGGTCTCCGCCTGCTGCTGCCCCTGCGCCATCAGGCACCCCATCTCTCGTCGACGGCGCGGACCACGGACAGGTCGCGCCAGGTGGTGGTCCGCCCCGTGACCCGCTCGATGCGGGTGTTGGTGAGCGTGGTCGCGTGGAAGCCGATGCCCAGCTCGGCGAGCACCTCGGAGCCGAGCACGCGCACCCGCTCACCGGGGGTGTCCCAGGCGTCGAGCATCGCGGCCGCGGGCACCGGCACCGGTCCGTCGGCGAACGCGAGGTAGCGCCTGGCCTCGCCGTCGAGCAGCGGGGGGATGCCGTCGGCCGCCTCGAGCGCCGACCTCACCTGCGCCGGCGTGCGCACGATCGCCGGCACCGCGAAACCGGCGGCGTCGCCGAGCACCCGCGACACCTCGGTGGCGACGGATGCCGTGGAGCGCCGGGCGCTGCGCACGAACACGTTGCCCGACTGGATGTGCGAGTCGACGTCGGCGAAGCCGGCCTGCGTCAGGGCCTCCCGCAGCAGGGCCATCCGCACGAAGCGCCCGCCGACGTTGACGGCGCGCAGGAAGGCGACGTAGGACGGCATACGGCCCATCCTTCCACCGGGATGCGACAGTGGGGCGCATGTCCCCAGCAGCCGAGCCGACCGGCCGACTCGTCCTCGTGCGCCACGGCGAGACCGCGTGGAGCCGCAGCGGTCAGCACACGGGGCGCACCGACGTGCCCCTCACCGGGGACGGCGAGCGGGACGCCCGGGCCCTGGCGCCCCGCCTCGCGGCCTTCGACCTCGCGCTCGTGCTGGCGTCGCCTCTGGGGCGCGCCCGGCGCACGGCCGAGCTCGCGGGGCTCACCCCCACGGTCGACGACGACCTGGCCGAGTGGGACTACGGCGGCTACGAGGGCCGCACGACGGCGGAGATCCGCGAGACGCTGGGCGACCCGACGTGGATGGTGTTCGACGACGGCGTCGTGCCGGGTGACACCCCGGGCGAGACCGTCGAGGAGGTCGCGGCACGGTCCTCCCGGGTGCTCGCGCGCGTGGCCGAGCCGCTGCGCACGCGCGACGTGGCGCTGATCGCGCACGGCCACCTGCTGCGCGTCCTCACGGCGACGTGGCTGCGCCAGGACCCGCGGTTCGGGGCGAGCCTGCTCCTCGACGCGGGCGCGCTGTGCGTGCTCCAGTACGAGCGCGGCGTGCCGGCGATCCGGGCGTGGAACCAGACCCCGGGCTGACCGCGGGCCGTCGGGGCCCGGGCCTGGACGACCACCGTCGGGTCAGGGCAGCGGCCAGGTGTGGACCGGCTCGTTGGAGTCCATGTGCAGCGTGTACAGCTCCATCATCCGGCGCAGGGCCTCCCGACGGTCCAGGCCCTTGCCCTCGAAGATCCGCACGGCCCGGGTCGACCACTCCGCACCGTTGACACCGGTCGTGCAGCGGCCCTCGATGACGCCGAGGTAGCGCTCGCGCACGGCATCGGACACGCCCCAGAGCCGCAGGCCCTCATGGGCGAGCGGGAGCAGGTGGCGCAGGGCGAGCTCGTCGGAGGAGAGCTCCCCGAAGCCCGGCCAGTACAGGCGGGCGTCGATGCCGTCGCGGGCGGCGCGGCGGAAGTTCTCCTCGCACGCCGCGAAGCTCATCTTCGTCCAGACCGGCCGCTCCTCGTGCGCGAGCATGCGGATCGCGCCGTAGTAGAACGCGGCGTTGGCCAGCACGTCGATGATCGTCGGGCCGGCGGGCAGCACGCGGTTCTCGACGCGCAGGTGCGGGGTGCCCCCGACGGTGTCGTAGATCGGCCGGTTCCACCGGTACACGGTGCCGTTGTGCAGGCGCAGCTCGGACAGGGCGGGCGCGATGCCCGACTCGAGCTTGGCCATGGGGTCCTCGTCGCTGACCTCGGCGAGCAGCGTCGGGAAGTAGCGGACGTTCTCCTCGAAGAGGTCGAAGATCGAGGTGATCCACCGCTCCCCGAAGAACACCCGGGGCCGCACGCCCTGGTTCTTCAGCTCGACCGGACGGGTGTCGGTGGCCTGCTTGAACAGCTCGATGCGGGTCTCGGCGTGCAGGCGCTTGCCGAAGAAGAACGGCGAGTTGGCGGCCATCGCCACCTGCGGCGCCGACAGCGCCTGGGCGGCGTTCCAGTGGGCCGCGAACTGCGAGGGCGCGACCTGCAGGTGCAGCTGCACGCTCGTGCAGGCCGACTCGGGGGCGATCGAGTCGCAGTAGGTGGCGACGCGCTCGCCGGTGGGGCCCTCGATGTCGAGGTAGATGTCCTCGCCGCGCGCGACGAAGATCGAGTCGTTGAGGGCGGTGTAGCGGTTGTTGCGGCTGATCCAGTCGCCCTCGTAGTGCTCCGGCATGATCGTCGGCAGGATGCCGATCGCGACGATCTTCGAGCCGACCGCGCTCGCCGCGGCGTCGGCCTTGTTCAGGCTCGCCCGCAGCTCGACCTCGAGCTCGATCGCGGAGTCGCCGGGCAGCGGCCGGGGCGGCACGTTGAGCTCGATGTTGTACTGCGCGAGCTCGGTCTGGTAGTCCTCGTCGGCGATCGCGGCGAGCACCTCGGCGTTGTGGAAGTGCGGCTGCATCCGCTCGTCGACGAGGTTGAGCTCGATCTCCAGGCCCGTCATCGCCCGGTCGAACTCGAACGAGCTCGTCGTCAGCATGCGCTCGAAGACGTCGAGGTCCTGGCGCACCTTCTCGCGGTACCGCTGGCGCTGCTCACGGGTGTAGCTCTGCGCGCTGACCTCTGCTCCCATGCCGCGACCCAACCACATCACGGCCCGAGGGGAAACCCGCACCCCCGCGTTTCGGTCACGGGCGTTGTCCTACCGCTCTCCTAGCCTGACGGGTGTGCGGCTGATCCACACCTCCGACTGGCACCTGGGGCGCTCGTTCCACCAGGTGGGGCTCCTCGGCGCCCAGTCGGCCTACCTCGACCACCTCGTCGCGGTCGTCCGGGGCGAGCGGGTCGACGCCGTGCTCGTCAGCGGTGACGTCTACGACCGGGCACTGCCCTCCCCCGACACCGTCGCGCTGCTGTCCGAGACGCTCCTGCGCCTCGTCGACGCCGGGGCGCAGGTCGTCGTCTCCAGCGGCAACCACGACTCCGCGACCAGGCTGGGGTTCGCCAGCGGCCTGCTGGAGCGGGCCGGGGTGCACCTGCGCACCTCGGTCGCCGACGTCGGCCGCCCCGTCCTGGTGGGCGACGTCGCCGTGCACGCCCTGCCCTACCTCGAGCCGGCCCTCGTGACCGAGCAGCTGGGGGCCACCGAGCGCACCCACGCCGGCGTCCTGCGCGCCGCCATGCACCGGGTGCGGGCGGACGCCGCGCGCCGCGGCGGGCGCACCGTCGTCATGGCCCACGCGTTCGTCACGGGCGGCACCACGAGCGAGTCCGAGCGCGACATCTCGGTCGGCGGGGTCTCGGCCGTGCCGCCGGAGGTCTTCGCCGGGGCCGACTACGCCGCGCTGGGCCACCTCCACGGATGCCAGCAGGTGGCCGAGGGCGTCCGCTACAGCGGCTCCCCCGTCGCGATGTCGTTCAGCGAGGCGCGCCACACCAAGGTCAGCCTCCTCGTCGACCTCGCGGGCGCCGAGCCCGTCGTCGAGGAGGTCGCGGCGCCCGTCGACCGCCCGCTCGCGGTGCTGCGCGGCTCGCTCGACGACCTCCTCGCCGACCCGGCGCACGCCACCGCCGAGGCCTCGTGGTGCCAGGTCACCCTCACCGACCCGGTGCGCCCCCTCGGCGCGATGGAGCAGGTGCGGCGCCGCTTCCCCCACACGCTCGAGCTCCGGTTCGACCCGCAGGGCGCCACGGTGCCGCTGCGGTCGTATGCCGCGCGCGTCGCCTCGCGCTCCGACGTCGACGTCTGCTGCGACTTCCTCGCCCACGTGCGCGCGGGTCGCGGGGCCACCGACGACGAGCGAGCCCTGCTGGCCGAGGCCGTCGAGGCCACCCGCGTCGGGCGCCAGGTCGGCGACGACGAGGGCGTGGTGGGCCACGGCCGCGGGGCCGGCACGGCATCCGGCGCGGCGGGTGCGGCATGAGGGTCCACCGGCTCGAGATCGAGGCCTTCGGGCCGTTCGCGCAGCGGGTCGTCGTCGACGTCGACGCCCTCTCGGCCGACGGCCTGTTCCTCATCCACGGCCCGACCGGGTCGGGCAAGACGAGCCTGCTCGACGCCATCTGCTTCGCGCTCTACGCCGACGTGCCCGGGTTCCGGTCCAGGCGCGGCCTGCGCAGCGACCACGCCAGCCCGGATGCCGTGCCGCGCGTCACCCTCGAGCTCACGGCCGGCACGCGGCGTCTGCGCCTCACGCGCTCCCCCGAGTTCCACCGCCCCAAGAGGCGGGGCACGGGCCTGTCGAAGGTGCAGGCCGGGGTGACCCTCGAGGAGCGCACCGGTGGCCGCTGGGTGGCGCTCAGCACGCGGCACGACGAGGTCGCCGATGTCGTCAAGGACGCCCTCGGCATGGGCATGGCCCAGTTCGCCAAGGTCGTGCTGCTTCCCCAGGGCGAGTTCGCGGCGTTCCTGCGGGCCACCCCCGAGGACCGCCGCGAGGTGCTCGAGCGGCTCTTCGACATCACGGGCTTCAGCGACGTCGAGGCGTGGCTCGCCGAGACCCGGCGCACCGCGGGTGCCGACCTCGACGGTGCCCGCACCACGCTCGCGGCAGTCCTGGCCCGCCTCGAGGACGTCCTCGCCGAGACGGGCGTCGCCGCCGAGGGCGACGAGCCCCTCGGCGACGTGGAGCCCCGGCTCGTGCCGGGGAGGGTGCGCGCGGTCGCCGACCTCCTCGGCGGGCGCGTCACGACGACGATGACCGACGTCGACGCCGCCCAGGGTGCCGAGCGCGCGGCCGCTGAGGCCCTCGCGGCCGCGCGGGCCCTCGACGAGCTGCGCTCCCGGGGCCGGCGGGCCCGCACCCGGCTGGCGGCCCTCGAGTCCGCCGCGGCCGAGCACGGTGAGCGGGTGCGCGTGCTCGCCGCCGCCGACCGAGCCGCGGCCCTCTCCGGTCACCTCACGGCCCACGAGCGGACCCTGGCCGACGAGGCCTCGGCACGACGGTCGGCCGCGCGCAGCCGTGCGGCTCTCGACGCCGCGTCCGAGGGCACCCTCGCCGGCCTCCCGGACGCCGGCGCGCGTGCCACCGCAGCCACGGTGGCGGGTCTCGACGCGACCGTCGCCGAGCTGGCCCGCGAGGCGGTCGCGGCGGCCGAGAGGCGCCGCCGTCACGACGCGCTCGTCGTGCGCGCCGAGCAGCTCGCCCGGCGTGGCGAGCAGCTCGCCACCCTCGTCCGCGACGGGGAGCTCGACCGCGACGGGGCGGCCGAGCAGGTCGGGGCGCTCGCCGCCGCCGCGGGCGCCGTCGGTGAGCTCGAGCTGCGGCTGGGGGCTGCCCGCGACCGCGTCGCGCTGCTCGACACCGTCGAGGCCGACCTCGCCCGCGCGGCAGACCTGCGTCCGCGTCGCGACGACCTGAGGTCCGGCGCGCTCGACCGGCGGTCGGCGCTGCTCGACCTGCGGCAGCGACGGCTCGACGGCATGGCGGCCGAGCTGGCCCGCTCGCTCACCGCAGGCGACGCGTGCCCGGTGTGCGGTGCGGCCGAGCACCCCCGGCCCGCTCACGTCGCCGACCCGGTGCGCCCCGCCGACGTCACGGCCGCCGAGGACGACCTCGCCCTCGCCGAGACCGCCCTCGCGCGCGCGGAGCACGAGCTCGGCGCGCTCCTCGCCGGTGTCGAGACCCGCCGCGCCACCCTCGGTGACGCCGACCGCGCCGAGCTCGAGGCCGACCTCGACGCGGCGGCCCACCTCCTCGCCGAGGCCCGTCGTGCCGTCGTCGAGCACGCGATCGCCGTCCGTCGGCTCGGCGGGTCCACCGCGGCGCTGGAAGCCCACCACCGGGAGCTCGCCGGCCTCGTCGCGACCGGTGAGTCGGTCGCCGCCCAGGTCGAGGAGCTCACGACCGCCGGGGCCGCGGCGGCCGAGCGCGCCTCGGCGCTGCGGATGGCCCATGACGCCTGCCCCTGCGGGGCGCACGACCCCGACGTCCATGCCCGGGTGTCGCGGGCGCTGGCCGACCACCGCGCCGCCGTCGAGACGCTCGGTGCCGCCGTCACACGCTCGCGCACCGCATCCGAGGACCTCGACGCGGCGCTCGACGCGGCGGGCTTCGGCGACGCGCGCGCCGCCCGGGCGGCGCTGCTGCCCGACCCGGACCTGCGTCGGCTGCGTGACGCGGTGAGTCGCCACG
>DATITJ010000124.1:0-4147 GCA_035467935.1 Ornithinibacter sp. | reverse complement strand
GTGGACGCCCCGCCCTGGGTGCTCGGGTCGGCCGGGGGCCTGCGTGCGGTCATCGTGGACGGCGGTGCGCCGGCCTCCCTCGGCACGGACCGGATCGAGCTGGTTCAGCACGCGGCCTCGGCCTTCGCCCCGGGACTGCTGCAGCTGTGGCTTCGCGACCGCGCGACCGGGCGGCCCTGGCCGATGCTGGGGGCCGGGTCCGGCTCGTCCGCCCATGTCCGGGACGGATCCCTGGTCGTCACGGGGCAGGCCGACGACGGCCTGGCGTGGCGGCTGACCCTCAGCCTCGACCCCGCCCGCACCGCCTGGTCCTGGCACGTCGAGGTGCTCAACGACGGACCGGGGCGACGTGAGGTCGACATCGTGCACGCCCACGACGTCGCGCTCGCGGCACCCGGGATGCTGCGCACCAACGAGCTGTACGTGAGCCAGTACCTGGACATCGCGCCGCTGCACGGCGACGGGTTCGGCACGGCTCTCGCGGTGCGCCAGAACCTTGCCCAGATGGGGGTGACCCCGTGGTGCGTGCTCGCCTGCACGACCCCCGTGGTGGCGTGGGCGACCGACGCGCTCGACGTCCACGGCTGGGCCGCGCGCGCCGGGCGGCCCCCCGCGGGTCTCGGTGGTGACCTGCCGTCCCGCCGACGGCAGCACGAGCACACCCTCGCCACGTTGCAGACGGCACGCTCCTTCCTGGAGCCCGGTGAGCGTCTGGCGACGTCCTTCGCGGGTCTCCTGGTGGACGACCACCCCGCGGCCACGTCCGACGCCGACGTCCGGCTCGTCCGGGAGGCGCTGGACCTCGCCCGCACCGCGGCGTCGGCCCTCCCCGCGGCCGCGCAGCAGGCGAGCGCGGCCCCTGCGGGACTCGCTGCCCCGACCGGCGTGTACGGCCCCGGCCGCACCCTGGCCGCCCGGCCGGCGACCGATGCCGAGGTCGCGCAGATCTGGCCGCACCCCTGGCGTGCCGTCGAGCGCGGGGAGGACGGCTCGCTGCTGTCGTTCTTCACGGCGGGCGACGAGCACGTGGTGACCCAGGCCAAGGAGGTCGGCACCCTGCGACCCCACGGCACGATCCTGCGGACCGGTGCCACGGCGGCCCCCGACCCTCGCTCGCTCACCGTCACGAGCTGGATGACGGGTTCCCCGCTGTCGTACCTCACGCGGGGCCACGCCTCGAACGGCCGCCTCCTGACGACCGTCCGCGGCTACCTGGGGCTGCACCGCGGCTACGGGGTCCGGGTGTTCGTGGAGGTGGCGGGCCGGTGGCGGCTGCTGGACCTGCCGTCCGCGTTCGCGATGACCCCGGACGGCGCCCGCTGGGTGTACGTGGTCGAGACCGACGGGGACGCCGGCGGCGTCCTGGAGGTCCGGACGACCGCCCCGCCGACCGACCACGTCGTCCGGCTGTCGGTGCACGTGACGTCCGGTCGGGACCGGCGGGTGATGCTCGCCCTGCACCTGGCGACCGGCGAGGACCCGCTCCCCGCTCCCCCCGGGGCGACCACGGTCCAGGAGCGCCCTGACGGCGTCGTGGTGGACCTGCCGGCCGCGACCATGACCCTGCGGAGCGGGACCCCCCTGATGGTCGGCGACGACGGCCATCTGTTCGACGACGGCGTCGGCCGCTGCCCCTCGGTCGTCACGCTGCGCACCGAACCGTGCCGAGGGCTCGACGTCGAGGTGACCGTCGACCACGCCGGGGTGGCCGCTCCCCCGTCGGCGCCCCACGGTGGAGAGGTCCCGGCGACGGAGGAAGGTGCCGGCGACTGGTGGTCAGCGGTCACGGCCCTCCGCGTCGGTCCCGCGCCCGAGGCCGAGCCGCTCGCCGTGAGCCTGCCCTGGCTGGTGCGGGACGCGTTGGTGCACTTCCTGTCACCGCGCGGCCTCGAGCAGTACACGGGTGGCGCCTGGGGGACGCGGGACGTGACGCAGGGTCCGCTCGAGCTGCTGCTCGCGCTGGACCGGCAGACCGACGCGCGCGCCCTGCTCCTGGCCGTCTTCGCGGCCCAGAACGCCGACGGGACCTGGCCCCAGGCGTTCGGGTTCCTCCCGGGGGACGAGCACTTCCGGATGGAGCCACCGCACGGCGACGTCGTCCACTGGCCCGTCCTCGCCGTCGGCCGGTACCTCCTGGCGTCCGGTGACACCACGCTGCTCGAGGAGAGCGTGCCCTGGTACACCCCGACCGACGGGCCACCGGTGCCTGCCTCGACGATGCGCTCCCACCTCGAACGCGCCCTCGCGAGCGCACGGGCGCACCTCCTGCCGGGGACCAGCCTCGTGGCGTACGGCCACGGCGACTGGAACGACTCGCTCCAGCCTGTCGACCCGACCATGTCGGCGACGATGACCAGCGCGTGGACCGTGACGTTGCACCATCAGTCGCTGCGGACCCTCGCCGACGGGCTGGAGACCGTGCAGGGTGAGGACGTCCTCGTCGGGACCCTGCGTGCGGAGGCCGTCGCCGTCGCCGACGACCTGCGCCGGCACCTGCTGGTGGACGGTGAGCTCGCCGGCTACGCCCAGCTCGACCCCCCCGACCCGCACGGGGTGGTCAGGGTCCGGCGCCTGCTGGTCCACCCGAGGGACACCGAGACCGGACTGCGGCACGGCTCCCTGCAGATGATCCACGCGCTCGGCGACGACCTCCTCGACCCCGACGAGGCCGCTCACCACGTGGCGCTGGTCCGCGAGCACCTCATGGGTGTGGACGGCGTCCGGCTGTTCGACCGGCCACCGCCCTACTCGGGTGGGCTCATGCGCCACTTCCAGCGCGCGGAGACGGCGACGTTCGTCGGCCGGGAGATCGGGCTCATGTACGTCCACGCGCACCTGCGCTGGTGCGAGGCGATGGCCCGCTGGGGCGACGCCGACGCTCTGTGGCTGGGGCTCCTGCAGGTGCTGCCCCCCAGCACGGGCGCCGTCGTGCCCGGTGCCCGGCGGCGCCAGGCGAACGCCTACCCGTCGAGCTCGGACGCGGCCTGCCTGAACCGGGAGGAGTTCGCCGCCCGGTACGCCGAGGTCCTCACGGGCGCCACGGGCCTGGAGGCAGGCTGGCGGATCTACTCGTCCGGACCGGGGGTGCTGCTCCGGATCGTCGTCCACTCGGTGCTCGGGGTCCGCCGCCGTGCCGGGACGGTCGAGATCGACCCCGTCCTCCCGACCCGGCTGGGAGGGCTCACGGCCACGGTGCCCCTGGCGGGGGGCCTCCTGCGGGTCCGCTACCGCGTGGGCGACCGCGGCCACGGACCGTCCGCCGTGCGTCTGGGCGGACGCGACCTCGCCGCCGTGCCGACCGCGAACCCCTACCGCCCCGGCGGTCTCGTCCTCGACCTCGCCGACCTCGACGCGGCCCTGCGACCCGGCGGCGACGAGCTCGAGGTCCTCCTGCCGTAGGCGACCTGACCACGCCGATGCCCGAGCACCACGACCGGGTCGACCGATGACGTTCGAGGAAGGGAGCACACCTGCGATGCCGAAGTCGTCAACGCACGAGCCGCGCCGCTCACGGCTTGCCGGCCCGGAGGGCGTGGAGTTCCGTGACCTCAACGGCAACGGACGGATGGACCCCTACGAGGACCCACGACTCGACCCGCAGGCGCGCGCCGAGGACCTTCTGGGCAGGTTGTCCCTGGCGGAGAAGGTCGGCCTGATGTTCCAGACGGTCATCGAGGTCGGCGAGGACGGGTCGGTGCTCGAGCGCCCGGGGCGGATCAGCAAGTCACCGACGAGCGTCGTGGTGCTGGAGAAGCACCTGTCGCACTTCAACGTCCATCGGCTCGAGGACGCCCGGATGGCCGCCCGGTGGAACAACACGGTGCAGGCGCTCGCCGAGCGCACGCCGCACGGCATCCCCGTCACCGTCTCGAGCGACCCACGGCACGCGTTCCTCGAGAACGCCGGGGTCTCCTTCTCGGCCAAGGCGTTCTCCCAGTGGCCGGAGCCCATCGGGCTCGCCGCACTGCGCGACGTGGATGCCGTGCGCGAGTTCGCGGACATCGCGCGGCAGGAGTACGTCGCCGTCGGCATCCGCGCGGCCCTGCACCCGACGGTCGACCTCGCGACCGAGCCCCGGTGGGGACGGCAGGCCGGCACCTTCGGCCAGGACCCGGACCTCGTCACCGAGCTGGGCGTCGCGTACCTC
>DATITJ010000123.1:0-7775 GCA_035467935.1 Ornithinibacter sp. | reverse complement strand
CCGCTCGTGCTCGAAGACGCCGTGGAACCCACGGCCGCGCACGCCGGTGATCCGGATGCGGTCCCGGGCCGCTCCCGTCCCGGTCACGCGTCACCCCGGAGGGCGTCGGCGACGTCGAGGGCGTCGACCGTGCCGGCCACGTCGTGCACCCGCACCGCCCACACGCCGTGCTGCGCGGCATACAGCGTCGTCGCGGCGGTGGCCACGTCGCGGCCGAGCGGAGGACGCGCGGTCTCAGGGCTGCGTCCGACGAGGCCGAGGAACTTCTTGCGCGAGGTGCCCAGCACGAGTCGGTGCCCGAGCGAGGCGATCTCGTCGAGGCGGCGCAGCAGCTCCCAGTTGTGGGGCGCGAGCTTGGCGAACCCCAGGCCCGGGTCGAGCACCACGTCCCCGGGCCGGATGCCGGCCGCCACGAGCGCCTCGACCCGCTCGGCGAGCTCGCGGCGCACGTCGGCGACGACGTCGTCGTAGCGCGCGCGGTCCTGCATGCCGGAGCTGTGCCCGCGCCAGTGCATGGCCACCATCGGGACGCCGCGCTCGGCGACGAGCGGGGCCATGTCGGGGTCGGCCAGACCCCCGCTGACGTCGTTGACGAGCACGGCGCCGGCGTCGAGGGCCGCCGCCGCCACGTCGGCGCGCATCGTGTCGACGGAGACCGGCACGAAGGCGCTCAGTGCCTCGACCACGGGCAGGACGCGACGCAGCTCCTCCGCGGTCGACGGCCGCTGGGCGCCGGGCCGGGTCGACTCCCCCCCGACGTCGACGAGGTCGGCTCCCTCGGCGAGGAGCTGGCGGCCGTGGCCGAGGGCGGCCTCGGGCGTGAACCAGGCGCCGCCGTCGCTGAAGGAGTCGGGCGTGACGTTGACGACGCCCATGACGAGCGGACGCCCGGGGACGCGGGCCTCCGGGAGGGTCACCGGCCGGTCACCGCTTGCCGCCGAGCAGCAGCGCCATCGCCTCGGCCCGGGTCGCCCCGTCGCGCAGCTGGCCCCGGACGGCGGAGGTGATGGTGCGCGAGCCCGGCTTCTGCACCCCGCGCATCGACATGCACAGGTGCTCCGCCTCGATGACGACGATGACGCCCTGCACGGCGAGGTGGTCGACGAGGGCGTCGGCGATCTGGGTGGTGACCCGCTCCTGCACCTGCGGGCGCCGGGCGAAGACCTCGACGAGCCGGCCGAGCTTGCTCAGCCCCGTGACCTTGCCGTCCTCGGCCGGGATGTACCCGATGTGCGCGACCCCGTGGAAGGGCAGCAGGTGGTGCTCGCACGTGGAGTACATCGGGATGTCGCGCACGATGACGAGCTCGGAGTGGTCGATCGAGAAGGTCCTCGCCAGCACCTCTGCGGGTTCCTGCCACATGCCGGAGTACAGCTCCTGCGCCGCCCGGGCCACCCGCCCCGGGGTGTCGCGCAGCCCCTCGCGGTCGGGGTCCTCCCCGATCGCGAAGAGCAGCTCACGCACGGCGGCCTCCGCACGCGGGAGGTCGACGTGGCTCGCGGGCGTTCGGGCGTCCTCGTCAGGGCTCGACACGCCCACCGTCCGGCACCTCGATCACCGCGGTCGGCGGCCTCTCCTCGGCGTGCGGGGAGGCGCCGGCGCGTGCCGCGGCGTCGATCTCGGCCTCGGTGCGGGGGTCACCCGTGTGCGGCGTGGCGCCGGCGGGGGCACCGGAGCCGTTGCGCCCGTTGAGCGCGGCCTGCTCGGCGGGCGTCATGACCGGCGGGAGGTCGGACAGGGTGCGGTGCTCGCTGGACAGCCACGTCGGGCGGACCGGGCGCTTGGCGATGTCCTTGAACATCTCGGCGAGCTCGGCCTGGTTGAGCGTCTCGCGCTCGAGCAGCTCGAGCACGAGGCGGTCGAGGATGTCGCGGTTGTCGTTGACGGCGTGCCAGGCCTCGTCGTGCGCGTCGTCGACGAGCTTGCGGACCTCCTCGTCGACGACGGCGGCAACCTGCTCGGAGTAGTCGCGCTGGTGGCCCAGGTCGCGGCCGAGGAAGACCTCGCCCTGGGACTGGCCCAGCTTGATCGCCCCGACGCGCTCGCTCATGCCGTACTCGGTCACCATCTTGCGGGCCATCGCGGTGGCCTTCTCGATGTCGTTCGCGGCACCCGTGGTGGGGTCGTGGAAGATGATCTCCTCCGCGACGCGGCCGCCGAGGGCGAAGGCGAGCTGGTCGAGGATCTCGTTGCGGGTCGTGGAGTACTTGTCGTCGGTCGGCATGACCATCGTGTAGCCCAGGGCCCGGCCGCGCGGCAGGATCGTCACCTTCGTGACTGGGTCGGTGTGGTTCATCGCCGCGGCGACGAGGGCGTGGCCACCCTCGTGGTACGCCGTGATCTTGCGCTCCTTGGCCGACATGATGCGCGTGCGCTTCTGCGGACCGGCGATGACGCGGTCGATCGCCTCGTCGAGGACGTCGTCGTCGATGAGCTTCTTGTCGGTGCGCGCGGTGAGCAGCGCGGCCTCGTTGAGGACGTTCGCGAGGTCGGCACCGGTGAACCCGGGCGTGCGCCGCGCGACCGCCAGCAGGTCGACCCCGCTGGCCATCGGCTTGCCCTGCGAGTGCACCTGGAGGATGCGGTGACGGCCGATCATGTCGGGCGCCTCGACCGAGATCTGGCGGTCGAACCGGCCCGGGCGCAGCAGTGCCGGGTCAAGGATGTCGGGGCGGTTGGTCGCGGCGATGAGGATGACGTTGGTCTTGACGTCGAAGCCGTCCATCTCGACGAGCAGCTGGTTGAGGGTCTGCTCGCGCTCGTCGTGGCCACCGCCCATGCCCGCGCCACGGTGCCGGCCGACGGCGTCGATCTCGTCGACGAAGACGATGGCCGGGGCGTTGGCCTTGGCCTGCTCGAAGAGGTCACGCACGCGAGAGGCGCCGACGCCGACGAACATCTCGACGAAGTCCGAGCCGGAGATGGAGTAGAACGGCACGCCCGCCTCGCCGGCGACGGCGCGGGCGAGGAGGGTCTTGCCGGTGCCGGGCGGACCGTAGAGGAGCACGCCCTTGGGGATCTTCGCGCCGACGGCGAGGAACTTGGCCGGCTCGGCGAGGAAGTCCTTGATCTCGTGGAGCTCCTCGACGGCCTCGTCGGCGCCCGCCACGTCGGCGAAGGTGACCTTGGGGGTGTCCTTGGTCGCGAGCTTGGCGCGTGACTTGCCGAACTGCATGACCCGCGAGCCGCCGCCCTGCGCCTGGCTCATGAGGAACCAGAAGAGGCCGACGAGCAGCAGGACCGGGAAGAAGCTGATGAAGAGGGTCCAGAAGGCGCTGTCGCCCTCGACCTTGTCGTTGTAGCCGTCGGGCACGTTGGCCTTGAGCTGCTCGACGAGCTGCTCGGCGCGGGCGTCGATGAACTCCGCCCGCACCTTGGTCGCGCCGCTCACCTCGGTGGCCTCGTCGGTGAACGACTGGCCGGTCTTGAGGTCCATCGTCAGGACGTTCTCGGTCGTGAGGACGGCCTTGTCGACCTTCTTCCCGGCGATGAGCTTCTCGGCCTGGGCGGTCGTGATCGTGGCGTAGCCACCGTCGCCGTTGAACGAGAAGACCGTCAGCATCACCACGATGACGGCCAGGACCCAGAAGAGGGGGGCCCGGAAGATGCGCTTGAAGTCCATGTGGTTACGGAGCCTGCGCTCCGGTCCTCCTGCTCGTCGACAGCTGACCGTCCGGCACGGGCCGGGCGGGACGGGTACACGCTAGCAACGAGCCCGGTCGCGCTCGTGTTCCGCGGCGCTCGCGAGGTCCACGGTCCGACCCCCGACGGCGGCCCCGATCGGCACCCGGGACCACCCTCGCGCGGCGCCCCCGGCTCAGCTGTAGACGTGCGGCGAGAGCGTGCCGACGCAGCGCAGGCCGCGGTAGGCCTCGGCGTAGTCGAGGCCGTAGCCGACGACGAACTCGTTGGGGATGTCGAACCCGACCCACGTGACGTCGACGTCGACCTTGGCGGCGTCCGGCTTGCGCAGGAGCGTGCAGATCTCGACGGATGCCGGGCTGCGCGACTCGAGGTTGCTCTTGATCCACGACAGGGTCAGGCCCGAGTCGACGATGTCCTCGACGATGAGCACGTGCCGGCCGGAGATGTCGGTGTCGAGGTCCTTGAGGATGCGCACGACACCGCTGGACTTCGTGCCCGAGCCGTAGGACGAGACGGCCATCCAGTCGACCGGCACCGTCATCGGCAGGGCGCGCATCAGGTCGGCCATGACCATGACCGCCCCCTTGAGGACGCCGACGAGGAGGAGGTCCTGGCCCTCGTACCGCTCGGCGATGAGCCCGGCCAGCTCGTCGAGCCTGGCGTGGATCTGCTCCTCGGTGATGAGGACCCGTTCGAGGTCGGCTCCCATGTGGGCGGCGTCCACTGCAGCTCCTGGTGTGGTGGGGCGGGGGGTGGCGCCTATTCAACCGGACCGGCGCGGGCGATGGACACCCGGCCGCCGGATCGGCTCACGCGCAGGTCGCCGGGGGCGTGCACCGGGCCCTGACCGTGCCACGCGGTGAGCAGCCGGTCGCACGCGTCGGTGTGCCGCGAGCCGAGCTGACCCGCGGGGGCACCGGCGGCCACCAGGAACCGTCGCCAGACCCGGGTGCGCACCG
The DNA here is from genome assembly GCA_035467935.1 of Ornithinibacter sp. Lineage (GTDB taxonomy): Bacteria > Actinomycetota > Actinomycetes > Actinomycetales > Dermatophilaceae > Fodinibacter. The sequence continues at coordinate 3,171 of DATITJ010000123.1, read as the reverse complement.
GGCGTGGCACGGCGGTGAGCGCGGCGGCCTCCCACGGCCCGTCACCCAGCGACGACACGGTGCCGTCCGCGAGGGAGTCGAGCAGGTCGGCGTCCTCCCGGAGCTGCTCGGCGGTGCGCGCCAGCGCCGCGGCGACCCCCGGCCCGAGGTCGCGCTCGAGGTCGGCCAGGGCGCGCCGGACGCGGACGCGGGCGAATGCCGGGTCGCCGTTCATCGGGTCGTCCCACCACGTGAGCCCCTCGGCGCGAGCGGACGCCCGGCACTGCTCGCGGGTGACACCGAGGAGGGGGCGGCGGTAGCGGTCGCGGGCGGGCGGCATCCCCGACAGCGAGCGGGCGCCTGCGCCGCGCACCAGGCCGAGCAACACCTGCTCGGCCTGGTCGTCGCGGGTGTGCCCGAGGAGCACGGTGCTGGCACCGAGCCGGTCGGCGACGGCGTCGAGGGCGGCGTAGCGCGCCGTGCGGGCGGCGGCCTCGAGACCCTCGCCGGCGACGTCGACCGCGACGCCGACGACCTCGACGGGGTCGTGCCCCAGCCCGCGAAGCGTCACCGCGGCGGCGGACGCCACGGCGGCGGACCCGGCCTGCAGCCCGTGGTCGACGACGACCGCACCGCTGCGGATGCCGGCCGCCCGCGCCTCGACGGCCGTGGCCGCCGCGAGGGCGAGCGAGTCGGCCCCACCGCTGCAGGCGACGAGCACGAGCTCGCCCGGCACGGCATCCGAGAGCACCGACCGCACGGCGAGACGGACCGCCGCCGTCGCGGCATCCGGCCGCCCCCAGGGTCTGCTCACCCGGTCATCCTCGCGGTGAGTGCCGACCTGGCTGCCCGGACGCCCACTTCCGCACCCGCCGCGGGCCCGGTCAGCCGTGCACGCGACGGACCCAGGCCTGCGGGTCGGCGATCTCGCGGGCCATCGGGAGGGTGTCGGCCGAGGACCACACGGCGTTGAAACCGTCGACGCCCACGGTGTCCTGGACCCCGCGGACGAACACGGCGCCGTCGCGGTACTGACGCATCTTGGCCTCGAGGCCGAGGAGACGACGCAGCATCCGGTCGGGGGCACCGGCGCCCTTGCGTCGCTCGGTGAACCGGGCGCGGATGTGGGCGACGCTCGGGATGTGCGCGGGGCCCACATCGTCCATGACGACGTCGGCGTGGCCCTCGAGGAGCGACATGACCGCCGTGAGCCCGGCCAGGCGCTCGCGCTGCTCCGTGGTCGTCAAGAGCTCGGCGAGCCCGGTGCTGCCCTCGCGGAACAGGTCGGGCAGCGCCTCGGTGACCCGGCCGGCGATCTCGTGGAGCCGCTCGGGGTCGGGCGCCATGTCGACGGCGAGGGCCCGGGCCTCGGCGACGAGGTGGTCACGCAGCCAGGGGTTCGCGGTGAACTGCACCCGGTGGGTCTCCTCGTGCATGCAGACCCAGCGGCGGAAGTCGTCGCGGTCGACGCCGAGCTCCTCGGCGACGGCCATGATGTTGGGCGCGACGAGCATGAGGGCCGGCGTGCCGCCGGGCGCCAGGTCGTACTGCCCGAGCACCTTGCCCGCCATGAACGCCAGCAGCGCCCCTGCCTCGGCACCGGTCACCTTGCCGCCGATCGCCTGGGCGGTGGCGCCCGGGGGGTGGCCGCCGCGCTTGCTGACGATGACGTCGAAGGTCGGGTCGAGCATGGCACTCATCGAGTCGGCGTTCACGCCGATCCACGTGGCGCGGTCCACGACGAGGGCGTCGGGCGCGTCACCCGGCGTCGCGAGCCTGGCGGTCTCGGCGACCGGCGAGCGCGACGCCCGCGCCGCCTCGCGGATGGCGGCCACCTCCGCCTCGGCCTCGCCGCGCGTCACGCTCGGCCCGGCGGGCACGAGAGCACGCCCGGTCGTCTTCGCGAACTCCCAGTCGACGTATGCCACGCAGTGCCTGCTCTCTCCTCGTGCCGCCGGTCAGCGGCAGCCGCACCTGGTCAGGGCGGCGACGATCCGGTCCAACGCGGCCCGCGCCCGCAGCGTTCCCCCGTAGGTCTCGGGGAAGCCGTCGACGAGCACGACGAAGGTCAGCGGGCGACCGTCCGCGGTGACCGTGGTGCCCGCGAGCGAGGACCCCTTGCGCAGGGTGCCCGTCTTGGCGCGGGGCAGCCCGGCGACGTCCCGCGTGGACCCCGACCGGAAGCGGCCGTTCATCGTGCCGGACAGCCGGGACACCGGCAGCCCGCCCACGATCCCCCGCAGCTCCTCGACCTCGCCCGTCGCCGCCAGCCGGAGCACGCCCGAGAGCGTCGCGGCGCTGGCGGCCTGGCCGGGGCTCAGCCCGCTGGCGTCCTCGAGGACGAGGCCGGCCGTGGGCACCGCGTGGGCCTCGAGCCGCTCGCGGATGTAGGCGGCGTTCGCGCCCTGCGCCGTCGTGGGCCGCCCACCGGCCGCGGCGGCCTGCCGGGTGAGGTTCTCGGTCAGGGCGTTGTCGCTGCGGTCGAGCGCCCGGTCGAGCACCTCGGCGTACGTCGCGGACTCCACGCTGCCGAGCGGCTCCGCCCCCGCCGGGGACGGCGCCGACCAGGTCGTCTCGGGCTGGAGCGTGGCGGTCACCCCCCGTGCCTTCAGCGCCGCGACGAATGCCGTCGCCACCTCGCGCTCCGGCCGCACCGGGGCGGGGCGACCGGCGGCGGGGAGCTGGGTGGCCAGGCCCGTCATGACCACGGCCTGGGCGAACCCGTCGCGGACGTCGTTGGGGTTCCACGTCGACGGGTAGCGCGGGCCCGGCGCCCAGCTGAGGTCGAGCCGCAGCCGCACGGTCGTGCGTCCGCTCGGCGCGAGGGCGTCGGCGACCTGGGTGGCGAGGTCCGCCAGCCCGGCCCGGCCCGCGACCTCGCCGGGGTCGCCCTCGCCGGGGTCCAGGAGCGTGTCACCCCCCGCCACGAGAACGAGGTCGGCGGCGTCCTGCAGCGCGACGACGCGGGTGCTCATCGTGGTGGCGAGGTCGAGGCCGTCGGCCACGGCGAGCGCGGCGAGGAGCTTCGCGGTCGAGGCGGGGACGCGGGGGGTGTCGGCGTCGAGGGCGTAGACCTCCCCGCCGGTCACCCCGTCGCGCACGCTGATCCCGGTGGCCCCCTCGAGGGCCGGGTCGTCGGAGGCGGCGGCGACGGCGGCACGGACGCCGGCCTCGGTCGGCAGTGGCGCGTCG
>DATITJ010000122.1:0-3432 GCA_035467935.1 Ornithinibacter sp. | reverse complement strand
AGGGCGGCCAGCCCGCTCTCGGCGGCCTCCGCCCACGCCGATCCGGATGCCGTGAGGTCGGGGTCCGCGAGCGCGTCGGCGAGGCCGGCGGGCAGCACCTCGCGCGCTGGTACGCAGCGGTCGGTCCAGGCGGATGCCGGGCCACCGGTGAGTGCGGCGAGGCCACCGGGGCGGAAGCGCAGGCCGACGACCCGGCCATACCCCCGGACCTCGACGTCGAACCGCCGGGTGCACACACCGGTGACGACGACGGTCTCGCCGGCCGGCACCCCGGACCGCGGGTGGCTGCCGAGCTCGACGGTGAGCGAGCACGTCGGGTGAGGCAGGACCTCGCTGTCGAACCAGCGCCCGTCGGGCAGGTCCCAGCGCAGCGACCACCGGTTCTCGACCCACCGCCCGGCAGCGGGGCCGGCGGGCTCGCGGGCCAGCTCGACGTGGCGCGCGAGCTCGTCGGGGCGCAGCACCCCGGCCGTCGAGGCTGTCGCGTTTGTCCTATCGGGCACGGCGCCAGCCTAGGCAGGGTGGGGGACATCCCTGCCGACAGCCACCCCGGCACCGACGAGAGGCCCCACCATGGCGATCGCCGCCCTGAAGATGCTCACCCTCGACAGCTCCGACGCCCGCCGCGACGCGGCCTTCTGGTCGGCCGTGCTCGGCTGGGAGGTCGCCCACGAGCAGGACGAGTACGCCATGCTCACCGGCCCGGGAGGCATGGCGCTGGGGTTCGGCACCCTCGAGGACCATGTCGCCCCCGGGTGGCCGAACGAGCACGGCAGCAAGCAGTTCCACCTCGACCTCGCCGTCGACGACCTCGACGCCGGCGTCACCGCATGTGTGGAGCTCGGCGCGACGTTTCCCGAGGAGCAGCCGGGCGAGACGTGGCGGGTGCTGCTCGACCCCAGCGGCCACCCCTTCTGCCTGACCCTCGCCGCCAACTGGGGCTGAGCGCAGGCCACCCGCCACCGCGCCCGCCAGTGACGCCGGCACTCCCCGGCTCCCGGCATCCGGTCGTCGTGCGGACCAGCGCGCGGCGCCACCGCCCCGACCGCGAGGATGGGCCCGTGGAGGGAGTCGTCCTGGGGTTCACCGCGATCGCGGTGGTCATCGCGGTCGGGGCGCTCATCGCCCACCTCGGCGTCGTCGACCTCGGCGCACAGGTGGTGCTGAGCCGCGTCGCGTTCTTCGTCGCCTCGCCGGCCCTGCTCCTCACGACGGTGGCCGAGGCGGACGTGCACGACGTGCTCTCGCGCAGCCTGGTGGCCACCGTCGCCGGCGTGGTCGTGCCGGTCGTGGCGTACGGGGCCCTCGCCGGGTGGCGGTGGCGTCGCACTCGCGGGGAGCGGGTCATCGGGGCGCTGTCGAGCTCGTACGTCAACGCCGGCAACCTGGGCCTGCCCGTCGCGGCCTACGTGCTCGGCGACGCCGCCCTCGTCGCGCCCACCCTCCTGCTCCAGCTGCTCGTGCTCCAGCCGCTCGCCCTGGCGATCCTCGACGCCGACGTGCGCGGCCGGCGCGCCACGGTGCGCGACGCGCTCCTGCGGCCGTTCACCAACCCGCTGACGATCGGCACCCTCGTCGGGCTGCTGCTGTCGGTCACGGGGTGGCGCCTGCCGACGCTCGTCGCGGCGCCTGTCGAGCTCATCGGTGCGATGGCCGTGCCGGGGATGCTGCTGGCGTACGGCATCGCCCTGCGGCTGGGGCCGGGCTTCGGGGGTGACGTGCCGGTCGGCGAGCTCGCCCTGACGAGCACCCTGAAGCTCGGCGTGCAGCCGCTCGTGGCGTATGCCGTGGCGCACCACGCGCTCGGCCTCGACGGCCACGCCCTGCTCGCCGTCGTCGTGTGCTCGAGCCTGCCGACGGCGCAGAACATCTTCGTGCACGCCACCCGCTACGACCGCGCGACGACCCTGGCGCGCGACACGATCCTCGTGACGACCGTGGGCGCCGTTCCGACCATCGCGCTCGTCGTCTGGCTCCTCGGCTGAGCGCGAGGGATCAGGAGCGCGCGGCGTACTTCTCGTGGAACTCGAGGAACGCGGCATACGCCCTCGGGCCGTACACCGTGGCCGGGCCGCCCGACATGAGGATCGCGACGCCGATCGTCTCGGCGGCCTGCTCGGGGGTCGCGCCCTTCATCGCGGCACCGCGGGCGTGCGAGGCGATGCAGCCGTCACACTGCTGCGACACGCTGATGCCGAAGGCGATGAGCTCCTTGGTGACGGCGTCGAGGACCCCCGGGTCGAGCGCGGCCTTGTGCGTGGCGGCGAAGCCGGCGTAGACGTCCGGGATGGCCGTGCGCAGCTCCTTCGACGGGGCGCGCAGGTCGTCCAGCACCTCGATGCCGTGGCTGTGGTCGTGGCTCATCCGGGCTCCTCGTGGCTCGTGGTTCATCGTGGGGTCTCGATACCCCCAAGGGTATCGTCGCACTGCGCCGGGCGCTGCGTGACCCTGACCACCCGTGGTGGGCCAGAATGAGGCGGTGATCACGGTCGAGCTCGCCCGCGCCCTCGTCGGCGCGGGTGTGCTGTGGGAGCCCCGCGCCGGGGACCGCTTCGTCGTCGACGCCGAGCTGCTCACCGGTGAGGTCTTCTGGATCTCCGACCTCACCGTCGAGGTACAGACGTTCCGCGACCAGTCGCTGCTGGGCTTCAACGGCACCACCGAGTGGGCGCTCGACTCGGTCACCCTCGACCAGGCCCTGTGGCTGCCCCGCGAGGACCAGCTGCGCGAGCTGCTCGGCGACCGGCTCGAGGCCGTGCGTCGCCTCGAGCTGGGCTGGGAGGTGACGTATGCCGTGTCGCCCGGGTACGTGCGCGCCGTCACCGACCCCGACCTCGAGTGTGCGTACGCGAGGGCCGTCCTCACCCTGTGAAGGGTTGGTCCGGCCGACCCGTTCGGGGGCCTCGTGGAACCGACATTTCGTGACCTTTTCGTGACCTGTTCCGCTGTGGGACAGCTCTTTTCGTAGGGGTGACTGTCAGTGGCGCCGTTGAGGTTCGGGGTATGGACAACAGCGGTTTCCCGACTCTGGCCGTGGTGCGTGAGGCGCACCCGGGTGAGCTGGCCGTGCTGTTGTCGGGCGTGAGCTCGGATGCCGTGTCGGGCATGGATGCCGCGGCGGCAGAAGCCGTGGTCGTGGCCACCCAACGGGTGAGCAGCTGGGCGTCGGGGTTGCAGGCCGTCGCCGTCGACCGGTTCGCCGAGCACGTCATCGATGCCCAGGAGCACCATGCCATCGCCCTCGTCGCCGCCCGCGACGCCCAACGGGCCGAGCTGGAGGAGGCCGGCGGGGTGTGGCGCGGGGACACCGGTGCCGTCGCCCTGCCCGAGCCGGAGCAGGTCGCCGCGTCGATGCTGGCCCCGGAGCTGCGGATCAGCCCACGCACGATGCGTACCCGCCTGGGCCGGGCCCGCGCCCTGATGGAGCTGCCC
>DATITJ010000121.1:0-9619 GCA_035467935.1 Ornithinibacter sp. | reverse complement strand
AGTCCGTCGTCGTGAGCCTGCACCCGCACAACGACCGTGGGGAGGGTGTGGCCGCAGCCGAGCTGGGCTACCTCGCCGGCGCGGACCGCATCGAGGGCTGCCTGTTCGGCAACGGCGAGCGCACGGGCAATGTCTGCCTGGTCACGCTCGGGATGAACCTCTTCAGTCAGGGCATCGACCCCGAGATCGACTTCTCCGACATGGCCGAGATCCGGCGCACCGTGGAGTACTGCAACCAGCTGCCCGTCCACGAGCGCCACCCGTGGGGCGGCGACCTCGTCTACACCGCCTTCTCCGGCTCCCACCAGGACGCCATCAAGAAGGGCCTGGAGGACATGGAGCGGCGGACCCTCGCCGCCGGCACCGACGTCGACCACATCGACTGGGGTGTGCCCTACCTGCCGATCGACCCCCACGACATCGGGCGGTCCTACGAGGCCGTCGTGCGCGTCAACAGCCAGTCCGGAAAGGGCGGGGTGTCCTACCTCCTCAAGGCCGAGCACGGCCTGGACCTGCCGCGCCGCCTCCAGGTGGAGTTCAGCCACGTCGTCCAGCGCCGCACCGACATCCAGGGCGGCGAGCTCGCGGCGTCCGAGATCTGGCGGATGTTCGCCGACGAGTACCTCCACGCCGCCCACCCCGACGAGCGCTGGGGCCGCTTCGCGCCGGTGCGCTCGACGCTGGTCGGTGCCGACGACGGCATGGACCGGATCGACGCCGTCATCACCGACGACGGCCGCGAGGTCGAGATCACCGGCACCGGCAACGGCCCGATCGCGGCCTTCATCGCGGCCCTCGAGCCGCTCGGCGTCGACGTGCGCGTGCTCGACTACCACGAGCACGCGCTCTCGGCCGGCGGCGACGCCCGGGCCGCCGCCTACGTCGAGTGCGCCGTGGGCGAGCGGGTGCTGTGGGGCGTCGGCCTCCACGAGTCGATCGTCAAGGCGTCGCTGCGCGCGATCATGTCGGCCGTCAACCGAGCCGAGCGCGACGCCGTCGTCCCGGTCTGACGGCGGTGGCACCAGCAGGCGTCCTCGCCTGCGGGCTGGCGACCGTCGACGTGGTCCAGACCGTCGAGCGGGTGCCCGGCGCGAACCAGAAGGTCGTCGCGCTCGGCACCCGGGTCGAGGCGGGAGGGCCCGCCCTCAACGCCGCGGTGACCGCTGCCCTGCTCGGGATGCCGGCGCGTCTCGTGACGGGGGTCGGCCGCTCCGCCCTGGGTGCGGTGGTCCGTGACGACTGCGCCGCCCACGGCGTCGACCTGGTCGACACCGCTGGTGAGGGGTTCGACCTGCCGGTGTCCACGGTGCTCGTCACCGCCTCCACGGGGGAGCGCGCCGTCGTCTCCCGGAACGCGGCGGGAGCCGCGGGCTGCGCGGTGCCGGCCCCGGGCCGGCTCGCCGTGCTCCTCGAGGGAGTCCAGGGGGTGCTCGTGGACGGGCACCACCTGCCCGTCGCGGTCGCGGTCGCGGCCGCGGCCCGCGAGCGCGGCATCCCCGTGCTGGCCGACGCGGGGTCGTGGAAGCCCGGCCTCGAGACCCTCCTGGCCCACGTCGACGTCCTCGTCGCGTCCGCGGACCTGCGGGCACCCTCCGGTCCCGGGCTGCCTGACCTCCTCGCCCTCGGCCCGGGGTGGGTCGCGCGCACCGCCGGCGGCAGCCCGGTGGAGTGGCTCTCGGCCGACGGGTCGGGTGGCTGGGTGTCCGTGCCGGATGTCGAGGTCGTCGACACGCTCGGCGCGGGCGACGTCCTGCACGGGGCACTCCTCGCCGACCTCGCCCGCCACGGGCCGTCCGACCTTCCCGGGTCGCTGCGGCGCGCGGTGGAGGTCGCGGCGCGGTCGGTCACCGCGGACGGCGCGCGCGGGTGGGCAGGGCGCGGTGCCTGAGCGCACCGGGCGCACCGGGCACAGCGGGCTCAGCGCACGCCGGCGACGCGGAACTGCACCGAGATCCTCGGACCCACCGCCTTGCTCGTCTTCGGCACGCAGTGGTCCCACGTGCGCTGGCACGAGCCGCCCATGACGACGAGGTCGCCGTGCCCCGCCGGCACCCGGATCGAGGAGCCGCCGCCACGAGGGCGCAGGACGAGGTCGCGAGGCGCCCCGACCGACAGGATCGCCACCATCGTGTCCTGCTCGCGGGAGCGGCCGATGCGGTCGCCGTGCCAGGCGACGGAGTCGTGGCCGTCGCGGTAGAGGCACAGCCCGGCCGTGGTGAACGGCTCGCCCAGCTCGGCGGCGTAGTGCGCCGAGAGCGTGTCGCGCGCTGCGTCGAGGGCGACGTGGGGGAGTGCGTCGTCATCGCCGTAGAAGCAGAGCAGGCGCGGCACGTCGACGACCGAGTCGTACATCTGCCGGCGCTCGGCCCGCCACGGCACCTCGTGCCGCAGCGCCGCGTAGAGCTCGTCGGCCCCGCCGACCCACCCGGTCATGACGTCGATCCACGCGCCGTGGTCGAGGTGGGTGCGGCGCACCCCGTGCAGCGGGTGGACGACGACCTCGTCGGCCAGGTCGAGGAGTGATCCCTGCAGTCCGGTCACGACGTCGAGGGTAGCCGGCATTCGAACGCCTGTCCACAACCTTGGACAGGTGTTGCGGTTCACGGGCGGATGCCGTGGGCTGGCGTCATGAGCGCCCATCCACTGTCGGGGTCGGTCGTCGCCGTCGTCGGGGCCTCCGGTGCCCTGGGCTCGCGCCTGGCGCGTGGAGCGGCCGGGCGCGGGGCCCACGTCGTGCTCGTCGGGCGCGACGAGGGCCGCCTGCGGGGCGTGGTCGACGGCGCGGCGTGGGTCGTCGGGGACATCGTGGACGCCTCGCTGGGCGAGCGGGTCGTCGCGACGGCCACCGAACGACACGGTGGGCTCGACGGGCTCGTCAACGCGGCCGGGGTCGTCGCCTTCGGCTCGCTCGTGGACACCGACGACGCGGTCATCGAGGAGCTCTTCCTCACCAACGTGCTGGGACCGCTGTTCCTCGTGCGACGGGTCGCGCCGGCCCTCAGCGAGCGACGGGGGTTCGTCGCCCAGCTCAGCGCCGTCGTCGCCGAGCACCCGCTGCCGGGGATGGCGGCCTACGCCGCGAGCAAGGCGGCGCTGACGGCCGCCGACCGGGCGCTGGCCCGCGAGCTGCGTCGCTCGGGCGTCGACGTCATCGACCTGCGGCCCCCGCACACCGAGACCGGTCTGGCCGACCGGCCGCTTGCGGGACAGGCGCCGCGGATGCCGCGGGGGCTCGACCCCGACGCCGTCGCCCGGCAGGTGCTCGACGCGATCGAGGAGGGGCGGCCCGAGCTCGCCTCGACCGACTTCGCCTGAGTCAGGCGCGCTCGCCGTCCGGCCCCGGCGCGTCATCCAACGACATCGCCCACTGCGACCGGTGGACCTTCCCGCCCATCGGGGCGTGTCCGGCCCACCCGAGGAACCCCTCCTCCTCCGGCGGGGGCGGTGGGTCCCAGAGCACGTCCTCGTGCTCGGCGGCCAGCCGCAGCGCCGCGAGGTCGAGCCGCACCGACGACTCGGGCACGCCCTGGTGCTGCCACTGCGTGACGACCTCGAGGGTGGCACCGGCGGGCAGTGGGTGGAGCCACCACGACGACGAGAAGGACAGCCCGCCGCCGCTGCCGCCGGTCTGCGCGAGGCCGACGGTCGGCTCGTCCGGGTCGGGCGACGTCGGGCCGTGCGGCGGCCGGTGGCCCAGACGGGTGCCGTCGGCGAGGCGGAAGCCCACCCTGGGCTCCTGCTCCTGCCAGAGGTCGCGGTCGGACGTCAGTGACCGGCGCGTGCCCGGCCGCAGCCAGGCACCCACGTGCACCTCGAGGCCGCGACGGTAGGCGACGACGTGGGTCACGCGCACCACGGTGTCGTCGCCGCGGTGGACGTCGGCGGCAAGGGGGACCACGACGCCGGCGACGTGCACCGGCGGCATCCACGGGAGGTCGAGGTCGCGCTCCTCGTCGCCCCGGTCGTCCTCTGGCTCGGGCCACGGCTCGAAGAAGGGCTCGTCGGTCATCCGCCGAGCGTAGGGGAGCTGTCGTCGGCATGAGGTTTGATCTGCGGGTGACCGTCCCGCTCGTCGCCCTGCCCGCGTTGCGGGCGTTCCTCGTCGCGCACGCGGTGCCAGGGCTGGACGACGTCGAGGTGCTGGGCGACGGCTCGACCCGGCACCGGCGGCTCGTGCCGGTGGGGGCGGGCCACGCAGGGCTCACGGTGACCGTGCCCACCGGCGAGGTCGGCACCCCGGTTGTCGAGGCCGAGGGTGAGCCGGATGCCGTGCCCCTCGCGCTCGCGGCCGGCCGCCGGTGGGTGGGGCTCGACGCCGACCCGGCGCCGGGCGTGGCCGCGCTCGTCGGCGACCCCGTGCTCGGGCCGCTCGTGCAGGCCCGTCCGCACCTGCGCGTGCCCGGCAGCACCGACGTGTTCGAGACCGCGGTGCTCGTCGTCCTCGGCCAGCACGTGTCGCTGGCCGCCGGCAGGGTGTTCGCCGCCCGCCTGGTCGCCGCCCACGGCACCGCCACCGGGGTCGCGTGCCGGGACGGTCGCCCCGACGACCATCCGGGCACCCGGCTCGGGACTCTGCGGGCGTTCCCCGGCCCCGAGGCCCTCGCTGCGCTCGACCCGGCCGGCCTGCAGGCCACGGTGGGCATCACCGGGGCGCGTGCCCGAACCGTCGTGGCCGTCGCGCGGGCGGTCACCGACGGCACCCTCGCCCTGCGGGGTCAGGATGCGCTCGCCGAGTCAGGGTCGGATACGGCCCTGACCGGCCGACGTGCTCCTGGCTTCGCGCAGACACGAGCCTCGCTGCTGGCGCTGCCGGGCGTCGGCCCCTGGACGGCCGACCTCGTCGCGCTCCGCGCCCTGCGCGACCCCGACGTCTTCCTCCCCGGCGACCTCGTGCTCCGCAGGTCCCTCGGCGGTGTGAGTGCCAGGGAGGCCGCCTCCACGGCCGAGGCCTGGCGTCCCCACCGCTCGCTCGCGGTGCTGCACCTGTGGACGCACCACGCGATCGACCCCCGGCCGAACCCCGCGATCGACCTGCCCCGCTGACCGCCGCCCGCAGCGGCACCGGCCGGCACGGCATACCGCCGATCCCCACGACAGGGCCGACAATGGTGCGGTGCCTCTCTACCGCGACGAGGCGATCGTCCTGCGCACCCACAAGCTGGGTGAGGCCGACCGCATCGTCACCCTCCTCACCCGCCGCCTGGGCAAGGTGCGCGCGGTGGGCAAGGGCGTGCGCCGCACGAAGTCGCGCTTCGGGTCACGGCTCGAGCCGGCCATGCACGTCGACGTGCAGTGCTACGAGGGGCGCAGCCTGGACACCGTGACCCAGGTCGAGATGCTCGACCCGTGGGGGGACGCGATCTCGCGCGACTACCCGTCCTACACCGCCGCCACGGCCGTGCTCGAGACCTGCGACCGCCTCACCGAGGACCGCGAGCCGGCCCTGCAGCAGTACCTCCTGCTGGCCGGTGCCCTGCGCTCGCTCGCCGGCCGGGAGCACGACCCCAACCTCGTCCTCGACGCCTACCTCCTGCGCGCGCTCGCGGTCGCGGGCTGGGCGCCGAGCTTCCACGACTGCGCCAAGTGCGGTGCCCCCGGCCCGCACCGCGGCTTCCACGTCGTGGCCGGGGGCGCCGTCTGCCCCACCTGCCGCCCGCCGGGCTCGGCCGCCCCCGCGCCCGAGACGCTGCTGCTGCTCGCCGCCCTGCTCGCCGGGGACTGGGCCGTCGCCGACGCCTCCGACCCGCGCCACCGTCGCGAGGGCAGCGGCCTGACCGCGGCCTTCCTCCAGTGGCACCTCGAACGCGGCATCCGCAGCCTCCGTATGGTGGAGCGGTGAGCGCGCCGAGCCCCTATCCGCCACCCTTCCCGCACCCGAGCGGGGCCCGGCCACCCGCCATCCCCGCCGACCGGATGCCGCACCACGTCGCCGTCGTCATGGACGGCAACGGTCGTTGGGCCAACCAGCGCGGACTGCCGCGCACCCAGGGCCACGAGGCCGGCGAGGCCGCCCTGCTCGACGTCGTCGCCGGTGCCATCGAGGCCGGGGTGACGCACCTGTCGGCGTACGCGTTCTCGACCGAGAACTGGAAGCGCAGCCCCGACGAGGTGCGCTTCCTCATGGGCTTCAACCGTGACGTCATCCGCCGCCGGCGCGACCAGCTGCACGAGTGGGGTGTGCGGATGCGCTGGGTCGGGCGTCGCCCCCGGCTGTGGGGCTCGGTCATCAAGGAGCTCGAGGTCGCCCAGGAGCTGACCCGCCACAACACCGGGCTCACCCTCTACTTCTGCGTCAACTACGGCGGCCGCGCCGAGCTCGGCGACGCCGTGCACCGCATCGCCGAGGACGTGGCCCGGGGTCGGCTCAAGCCCCGCACCGTCGACGAGCGCACCATCGCCCGCTACCTGCCCGAGCCCGACATGCCCGACGTCGACCTGTTCGTGCGGTCCTCGGGCGAGCAGCGCACGAGCAACTTCCTGCTGTGGCAGAGCGCCTACGCCGAGATGGTCTTCCAGGACCGGCTCTGGCCCGACTACGACCGCCGCGACCTCTGGGCCGCGATCCAGGCGTACGTCGACCGCGAGCGGCGCTACGGCGGGGCCGTCGACCTGCCTGGGGCCGACGGCCCGGCTGGCGGCACCGCCCTCTAGCGCCGGCCGCCGGGACCCCGGCGTGCCCGTCGCGGCGCCATGAGTGAGGGGGCCGGGTGCTCAGGCCCGAGAGGCGGAGCACTCGGCGCACAGGCCGTCCATCTCGACGGTGTGGCGCACCTGGGTGAAGCCGTGCGCCGCCGCGACCGACTCGGCCCAGCGCTCCACGGCGTCGCCGGTCACCTCGACCGCGAGGCCGCACGAGCGGCACACGACGTGGTGGTGGTGCGTCGTGGAGCACGCGCGGTAGACGGCCTCCCCGTCGGCGGTGCGGATGACGTCGGCCTCGCCGTCGGTGGTCATCGCCTGGAGGTTGCGGTAGACCGTGGCGAGGCCCACGCGGGTGCCCGACCCGGCGAGGGCCGCGTGGATCTCCTGGGCCGACCGGAACTCCTCGGACCCCACGAGGGCCTCGGCGATCGCCGCCCGCTGACGGGTCGGACGTCGCTCCACCTGGGTCTGCTCGGTCATCGCGTCTCCGCCTCCGCGTGCTCGCCGTGCTCGCCGTGCTCGCCGTGCTCGTCGTAGTGCCCAGCGTGTGCCGCGTGACGGTGCCCGTCGTGAAGGTAGTCGACGTGGTCGCCGTGCTCGACGGCAGGGTGGCCGCACTGCGGCCCGTGCTCGTGGTCGTGGCGCTCCGCGTGCGCGTGGGCGGCCCGGCGTACGCGCCCCGCGACGGCCGCGGCGGTGCTCACGACGAGGAACGCCCCGATCGCGAGGAGCACGATGGTCCCGCCCGACGGCGTCTCGGCCCAGTAGGACACGACGACCCCGCCGACGCTGCACACGACGCCGATGGCGACGGCCCACCACATGCTCGCGCGGAAGCTGCGGGCGAGCAGCTGCGCGGTGGCGTTGGGCAGGATCATCAGCGCGCTGATGAGCAGGAGCCCGACGACCCGCATCGACACGACGACGGTCACGGCGGTGAGCACGGCGAGCACCAGGTTGTAGCCGAGCACCGGCATCCCGGCCGCCCGGGCGTACTCCTCGTCGTTGGCCACGGCGAAGAAGCGCGGGCGCAGCACGAGCGTCGTGACGAGCACGACCGCCGCCAGCACCGCGAGCACGACGATGTCGCTGCTGCTCGTCGTGAGGATCGCGCCGAACAGGTAGGCCGTGAGGTTGGCCGGGGTGCCGGCCGAGGACCTGGCGATCAGCACGACACCGAGCGCGATGCCGCCGTAGAACATCACGGCGAGCGCGACGTCACCGCTCGTGCGCCCGGACGCCCGGATCAGCTCGATGGCGACTCCCGCGAGCACCGCGGCGACGAGGGCCGTGAGGACGGGCTGCGTGCCCGTGAGGATGCCCACCGCGACACCGGCCAGCGCCACGTGGCCCATGCCGTCGCCGATGAGCGACATCCGGCGCTGGACGAGGAAGACCCCGACGAGGGGCGCGGCAAGACCGGCGAGGAAAGCGGCGACGAGCGCCTGGCGCATGAACCCCAGCTCGAGCAGCTCAGTCATCGGACACCCCGGGGGCGCGGTCGAACGGGCCGGAGCCGAGTCCTGCGGAGGGCCGCACCAGGTCCGCGCGGTCGAGGTCGTGGTGGTGGGCGGACCCGGTCGCGTGGGAGGCGAGGTGCGCGGCATACGCCGCGGTCGTGCCGTCGAAGTCGACGTGGCCCGACTCCATGCACACGATGTGGGTCACGAGGTCCTCGAGGGCGTCGAGCTCGTGCGTGACGATGAGCATCGACGTGCCGCGCGCCGCGAGACGTCCCAGCACGTCGGCGAGCCCCACCTGGCTCGCGTGGTCGACCCCGGCGGTCGGCTCGTCCATGAGGAGCAGGTCGGGGCTGCCGGCCAGGGCGCGGGCGATGAGCACCCGGCGCTGCTGGCCACCGGAGAGCGAGGCGACCTCCTCGTGGGCCCGGTCGGCGAGGCCGACGTCCTCGATGGCGGCCGTCACCGCGGCCCGGTCGGCGGGACCGGCCGGACGCCACCACGGCCGGTGGGGGAGGCGGCCCACCGCGACGATCTCGGTGACGGTCGCGCGCACGGAGGCCGACAGCGAGTGGCGCTGGGGCACGTAGCCCAGGCGGGTGTGCTCGACGAAGCGCTCGAGCGGGGTGCCGAGGAGGCGCACCTCGCCGCCCTGGCGGTCGACGAGCCCGAGCACGCCCCGCACGAGCGTGGACTTGCCCGAGCCGTTGGGGCCGAGGAGCGCGACGACCTCGCCCGGGTGCACCGCGAGGTCCACCTCGGAGACGACCTTGCGTTCGGCGTACCCGAAGGACGCCGACCGCAGCTCGATCAGGGGATCGGGGGCACCGCTCACGAGCACCCCTGGCCCGTCCGGAGCACCGCGAGGTTGCTGCGCATGACCTCAAGGTAGTCGGTGCCGGCGGAGGCGTCGGTGAGGCCTTCGAGCGGGTCGAGCACGGCCACGCTCGCGCCGGTCTCCCGGGCGAGGGTCTGCGCCAGTGCGGGGTCGACGAGGGTCTCGGTGTAGATCGTCGTGACCCCGCGCTCCTCCACGTGGGCCGCGAGCTCGCGCAGCGTCGCGGCGTCGGGCTCGGCGTCGGGGCTGATCCCCGTGATGCCCTCCTGGCTCAGCCCGTAGCGGTCGGCGAGGTAGGCGAAGGCCGCGTGGGCGGTCACGAGCTCGTCGGTGCGGCACCGCGCCAGACCGGCGCGGAACTCCTCGTCGAGGGCGTCGAGGTCGGCGGCGAGCGCCGAGGCGTTGGCGCGGTCGTCCGCGGCGTGGGTGGGGTCCTGGCCGGCGAGCCGCTCGCCGACCGCGGTCGCGACCGCCCGCAGCCGCAGCGGGTCGAGCCAGAAGTGCGGGTCGTTCGGGGTGGCCTCGTCGGCGTGGGCCCGGTGCTCCTCGGCGCTCTCGCCGCCGTGGTCGTGCCCGTCGTCGGTGGCGGCGAGGGTGAGGTCGGCGTCGGGGGAGACGTCGAAGCCGGCATCCGGCGCCTGGGTCGCCACGGCCTCGTCCACCGCCGGCTGGAACCCCT